>JAFATP010000187.1 GCA_019243895.1 Alphaproteobacteria bacterium | reverse complement strand
CTGGCGGCGCTGCGGCAGACCAACATCAAGCGGCTGCTGGCCTATAGCTCCATCGGCCATGTGGGATTCATTCTGATGGGGCTGGCGGCAGGCAACAGCAACGGTGTGGCCGCCGTGCTGATCTATCTGCTGATTTACCTGTTCATGAGCGCGGGCGCCTTCGGCTGCGTGCTGCTGATGCGGCGGGACGGCGTGTATGTGGAAAACGTGGCGGATCTGGCCGGGCTTTCCCGCACGCGGCCGTGGAGCGCGTTCGTGATGGCGCTCTGCATGTTTTCACTGGCGGGCATCCCCCCGCTGGCGGGATTCTTCGCCAAGCTATACGTCGTGCTGGCGGCGGTGGAAGGCGGGCTCACGCCGCTGGCGGTGCTTGGCATGGTTACCAGCGTCATCGCCTGCTATTATTATCTCCGCGTCATTAAATTCATGTATTTCGATGAGCCCGCCGCGCCGTTCGACGGTCCGGTGCCGCTCACCCTTCGCTTCGGCCTGGGCGTGGCGGCGGCGGTGACCGTGCTGTTCTTCCTCGCCCCCGCCGCGGTGCTGGTGCCGGCCAAGGCCGCCGCGGCGATTCTGCTGCGTTAAACCGATGCCCAGGCGCGCTCCCCGCTATTCCCTGTCGCATGAGTATCACCTGCTGGCCTTCGACGAGCTGGACAGCACCAATGAGGAAGCGCGCCGCCTGGCGCGCAGCGGCGGCAGCCACGGCGCGGTGATCTGGGCCAAGCGGCAGACGGCCGGCCGGGGGCGCATGGAGCGGGAATGGGAATCGCGCGAAGGCAATCTCTTCGTATCCTTGCTGCTGCAACCGGGCTGCGATTTCGCCACGGCGGGCCAGCTCTCCTTCGTCGCCGCGCTGGCGGTGCGCGACACGCTGCTGCCGCTGCTGCCCGACACCTGCACCATCCAGTGCAAATGGCCTAACGACGTGCTGATCGACGGAAGAAAAGTCTGCGGCATCCTGCTGGAGAGCTTTGCGCCAGCGCCGCCAAACCGCTGGGTGATCATCGGGGTGGGAGTGAACGTGGACAGTTTTCCGTTGGAGGCGATGTTTCCCGCCACCTCGCTGAAGGATTCCGGGGTGGACCTGATCAGCGCCAAGATCGTGCTGGCGCGGTTCATGCATCATTTCAGCGAGCGCTATGGCGCCTGGGTGGAAAAAGGATTCGACGGCATCGCCAGGCAGTGGCTGAAATCGGCGTGGATGCTGAAGCGCAAGGTGCGGGTGCTGCTGCCGCAGGAAGAGCTGGCCGGTACCTTTACCGGGCTGGAAGCGGGCGGCAGCCTGGCGCTGGCGATGGCGGACGGCAGGCGGCTGGTGGTGCCCGCGGGCGACATGGTATCCCTGCGCGCCGAAAACAAAAAGGCCGGCTGATCATGCTGCTCACCATCGACGCGGGCAACACCAACACGGTGTTTGCGGTATTCAACGGCGAAACGCTGGTCAGCCAATGGCGCATGGCCACGCAGCCGCGCCACACCGCCGATGAATACGGCATCTGGCTGCTGCAACTGCTGGCGCATAAGAGGTTAAAGCCGGAATCCATCAGCGCCGCCATCGCCGCCTCGGTGGTGCCGCAGGCGCAGTTCGAGCTGAAGAGCCTGTGCCAGCGCTATTTCAATTGCGAATTGCGCATGGTGGGCGCCGATAATATGCAAACCGGCATCGTGGCGCGGGTGGACCGGCCGCACGAGGTGGGAGCAGACCGGCTGGTCAACGCCTTTGCCGCATGGCGGCGGCACGGCGTGCCGCTGATCGTGGTGGATTTCGGCACTGCCACCACCTTTGACATCGTCAACGCCAAGGGGGAATATATCGGCGGGGTGATCGCCCCCGGCGTTAACCTTTCGCTGGACACGCTGCACCGCGCGGCGGCCAAATTGCCGGATGTGGCGGTGGCGCATCCCGCCCGCGTCATCGGCACGGACACCGTCAGCGCCATGCAATCCGGCATTTATTTCGGCTATGTGGGGCTGATCGAAGGGATTGTATCGCGCATCTGCGGGGAGTACGGTGCCAGGATGAAAGTCATTGCCACCGGAGGACTTGCTCCGCTATACGCAAAGGCTGCCGCGGTCATCGAGGCGCTGGAGCCGGATTTAACCCTGTGGGGCCTGCAAGGCATTTACGCATTGAATAACGAAAAAGAAAAATAGGAAGATGGATTTTCAAAAATATCAAGACCGCCTGCTGTTCGTGCCGCTGGGCGGTTCTAATGAAGTGGGCATGAATCTGAATCTATACGCCACGCAGGGCAAGTGGCTGATGGTGGATTGCGGCATCGGCTTCGCCCATGAATACCTGCCCGGCGTGGAGGTGGTGGTGCCGGACATCGAGTTCATCGCCGAGCGCAAGGACCAGTTGCTCGGCCTGGTGCTCACCCATGCGCATGAGGATCACCTGGGCGCGGTGCCATATCTCTGGCGTGACCTGCTCTGCCCTATTTACGCCACGCCGTTCACCGCCTCGCTGCTGCGTCATAAATTCGCCGAGATGGGGCCGGGGGCGAAGCCGCAGATCACTGAGGTGCAGCCCGGCGCGCATTTCACGCTCGGGCCGTTCGAGATGCAGATGATCGGCATCACGCATTCGATCCCGGAGATGCAGGGGGTGTTCATCCGCACCGCCGCCGCCACCGTGATGCATACCGGCGACTGGAAATTCGACGAGCATCCCCTGGTGGGGCCGGTCAGCGATTACGCGCGATTGACCGCCACCGGCGATTCGGGGGTGGATGCCATCGTGTGCGACTCCACCAACGTGTTCATCGAAGGGGTGGGCGGTTCCGAGGAAGAAGTGCGCGATAACCTGGCCGGGCTGATCGGGCAAAGCCAGCAGCGCGTGGTGGTGACCACGTTCGCCTCCAACATCGCGCGGCTGGAGACCATTCTCATCGCCGCGCACCGCGCCGGCCGCATCACCTGCCTGGCGGGGCGCTCCATCCGCCGCATGGTGGATGCCGCGCATGATGCCGGTTATCTGGCGGCGGAAAATGAATTCGTGGAAGAGCGCGAGATCATGAACGTCCCGCGCAAAGACGCGCTCATCATCTGCACCGGCTGCCAGGGCGAGCCGAGGGCGGCGCTCACGCGCATCGCGCGCGGCGATCATCCCAGCATCCGCTTAAGCCCCGGCGACACGGTGATTTACGCGGCGCGGAAAATCCCCGGCAACGATGCGCGCATCCACCACACCATGAATCAGCTGACGCGCAAAGGCGTGGAGATGATCACCGACCGCGAATGCCACGTGCACGTGTCCGGCCACCCGGCGCGCGGAGAACTGAAGCGCATGTATGAAATGGTGCGCCCGAAAATCGCCATTCCCACCCACGGCGAGGCGCGTCACCTGCATGAGCATGCCAAATACGCACGCACGCTGGGAGTGAAAGAAACGGTGGAGGCGGCCAACGGCAACGTGATTCTCATCGAGCCCGGCAATGCGGGCGTCATCGGCCAGGTACGCTCAGGCTATATCGCGGTGGACGGCACATCGCTGTTGCCTGCCGACGGCAGCGTTATCCGCCTGCGGCGCAAGCTGCGCGACGACGGCTGCGCGCTGGTTTCCTTCTGCGTCTCGGCGCGGGGGGAACTGGTTTCGCCGGTGCAGCTTTTCATGCCGGGCGTGCTGGACGCGCAGGAAGATCAGGAATTACTGCGGCAGCTGGCGGCGGAAATCCAGGCGGAGCTGGAATCGGCGCGTCCCAAAAGCAGCGACGCGCAGTTCAAGGAGCTGGCGCACACCGCGCTGCGCCGCGCAGTAAAGAGGGATCTGGATAAGAAGCCGGTCATCGAAGTGGCCGTGCTGCGGGTGCAGATCTAGCTTCCTACGGTTGGCGTTGTTGCCACCGGTTGCGGATTCTGATCGAGCGTCGTGGTGTATTGGGCAGTCGCCTGCGCTCTTTGTCCGGTGCCCGCCGCTTTATCGCGCTCCAGGTTGGGCGCATAACGCGGGTTGCGCTTCACCAGCGCCTCGCGCACTTCGAACATATTCTGCGCCTGCGCCTGGTGTGCCTGCGCCATTTCCTGCAGCTCGGCTAAAATCGCCTGCTCTTTCTGGCGGGCGCCGATCTCCTTGCCCATGGTGATGGACGCCTGCTCGGCCTGCGGCAGCACCACGTTTTCATAATGCTTGCGGATGTCGGTCACTCCGGCCACCGCTCCTCCCAGCGCGCCCAGTGCTGCCCCGCCGATGGCGCCCGCCGCGGCGGCGGTGGCGCCCACATTCAGCATGGGATGACTGGTGAGCGAAGTTAAATTCAGCCCTTCGCCCACATTCAGGTTAAGATATTGCCCCAGAAACTGCTGAACACCCGGTGCGCCGCCTACTAAACCCGCCACCACCGCCACCGCTGCGGATACTGCCGCGGTAAGAAGGGCGGTGCCCACGGCGCCGCGCAGGGCGGAGCCCACCATGTGGAAGAATCCGGGAGTCTGTTTGACCGCTTCGTCAGTGACATTGCTAGAAAGTTCACTCATTGCGTCCTCATTTAGGAGTTCGATCTTCCGGTGAGGCAGGCTGGGCCTGCTCGGCGCGGATCTGCTCGGCTAATAGCGTTCCAGGCGGTTTCCGCCTGCCGGTGCGTTGCACCCATAAGGCTTCCTGCTGCGCCGCCAGCGCTTCCTGGCGGTCGGCGACCATCGCCAGCCCGGCCGTGTTTAGCCCCTGCACGAAGCTTTCCGCCTGCGTACGCGACAATTCCATCTGGTGTTCTTCCTCGCGCGTATTCGGGGGAATGGTATTGCGAAAGCCCGCCACCGCCCCGGCGATCATTCCCGGCACGGCGTTGATCACCGCGCCAAGGCTTCCGCCAATGGCCGTTCCGGCGATCATCGCGCCGCCGATGGGCACCGCGCCGTGACTGAAACCCGCCACCAGCGCGCCGATCAACGCGCCCGGAATGGCTCCCAGCACCGCGCCGGTCAGCGCGGCGACGCCCGCGCCGAACGTGCCGCCCACGGCAGTCTGCGCCGCGGCCTGTGCAATGGATTGTTTCTGGTCGTCGCTCATGAGAAGCTCCTGGGCTGCTGCTGTGTCTGTGGCCCGGTCAATTGGGGTAGCCCGGAATTGAAATTCTGCGGAAATCCCGCATCGGTCACCTGCGTCTGGCCCGCTCCCGCCAGATCGGGATTCATCTGTCCGTGCATCGCATACCATATTTTTC
>JAFATP010000172.1 GCA_019243895.1 Alphaproteobacteria bacterium | reverse complement strand
GCCGTTAAACAATCGTCATGTGTAGGCGCATGCTTCATACAAGCAAAAAGCCGGTCATCCTGCAAGTGCTGCCGGCGCTGGAATCCGGCGGCGTGGAACGCGGCACCGTCGAGATCGCGCGGGCGGTGGCGAAAGCGGGATGGCAGTCGCTGGTGGCATCCGCCGGCGGCGCGATGACGCCGTCGCTGGCCTACGCGGGCGCGGAGCACATCAAGCTGCCGCTGGCTTCCAAAAGCCCCTGGCGCATTTACACCAACATCGCGGCGCTGGAGCGCATCATCCGCTTGAAGCGGGTGGATATCGTTCACGTGCGCTCACGTGCGCCCGCGTGGAGCGCATATTACGCGACGCGGCGCGGCTCGGCGCATTTCATCACCACGTTTCACGGCATTTATGGGCTGGAGCGGGAATGGAAGCGGCGCTATAACGCCATCATGACGCGCGGCGAGCGCGTGATCGCGGTGTCGCAATTCGTGGCGGATCACTTGCGGAAAGAATATGCGGTGGAGCCGGAGCGCATCCGCGTCATTCCGCGCGGGGTGGACCCGCACATCTTCCACCCCGGCCGCGTGCATCCGGAACGCATGGCGGCGCTGGCGCGGGCGTGGCGGCTGCCGGAGGATCTGCCGGTGATTCTTTTTCCCGGCCGCATCACGCGCTGGAAGGGGCAGGATTTATTCATCGAGGCGCTGGCGAAGCTGCCGCATCGCCGGTTTCTCGCGGTGCTGGTGGGCGATGACACCGCGCATCCGGATTTCCGCCAGGAGCTGGAAAAGCTGACCGCCGCGCGCGGGCTGGAAGGCCATGTGCGCATGGTAGGGGCGGCGCCGCACATGGCGGAGGCATACACGCTGTCGCGGCTGGTGGTGGCCACTTCCGCCGAGCCGGAAGCGTTCGGCCGCGTGGTGCTGGAAGCGCAGGCGATGGCGCGCCCGGTGATAGCCGCCGATCACGGCGGTGCGCAGGAAACAGTGGTACCGAACGTCACCGGCTGGCTGGTGGAGCCGCGCCACGCGGACCAGCTGGCCTCCTGCATCGACCACGCCTTGCAGGCGGGCAATGAGACGCTGGCGGCCATGGGCGAGCGGGGCATGGAGCATTCGCGCCTTTTCACCCTGGAGGCGATGTGCGGGCGCACCCTTAGCGTTTATCAGGAAGTGCTGGCCGCGCCGGTGAAGCGCTAGCGGTTCACTGAAGCCCCGGCCCGCCGATTTGATAGGCGATCGCCAGCGCTCCGATGACCAGCATGGCGATGGACGCATAAAGATACGCCGGCTTCTTTTCTTCCAGGATCGCATAGACATAGGCGCTGAAGGGAAAGAACAGGAGGAACAGAATCACCCAAACGCTGCGCTGTTTCGGCGACAGCGCGGGATTCTTGATAAACCGCATAATCAGTAACACCGGCAGCACGATGAAGCCGCCGATGCAAAGGACGGCCACGGCGATGGTGGCAAGCAAAACAAGCAGGCTCATGAGGGCGATCCGATGGAAAAAAACAATTTAGCCTTGGCCGCGCTTTGTACCTAGCAGCTTTTAGTGAATATTCAACAGGTAGGAAAAATTTGCATGGTTATCGAGATTTGTGCTTGCAATATATAGTATGATATTCCATTAAGGAGAGCAGATATTGTGGTTTCACCCTCTTTTACCGATGAAGCGGCAAAAACTTCCCCATCTTAAGCCGTCATTTACTCTTCTATGCGAAACTGACCTCATAAGGCGGAAAAAGGAGCGTAAAATATGGAGCCATTACTACGCACATTACGCGGTTTCGGGCGCACCAAGCTGGCGCTGATGGCGGCGGTGACGGTGGCGGTGATCGCCGCTTTCGCCATGATCGCCCTGCATGTCTCCTCCCCGTCGCTGGCCCCGCTTTACGCGAATCTTTCCACCGAGGACAGCGCCAAGGTGGCCACCGAGCTGGGCAAGCTCAGCGTGCCCTACGAGGTTCGCAACAACGGCGCCGATATCTACGTTCCCAGCGAGCGCGTGCTCAAATTGCGCATGACCATGGCGGAGGCCGGCCTGCCTTCCAACGGATCCATCGTCGGCTATGAAATCTTCGACAAATCCGAAACGTTCGGCAGCTCGCAATTCGTGATGAACGTGAACATCCAGCGCGCGCTGGAAGGGGAGCTGGCGCGCACCATCGGCTCATTCAACTCGGTGGAATCGGCGCGGGTGCACCTGGTGCTGCCGAAGCAGGAGATTTTCGCCAAGGAAATGCGCGATCCCAGCGCCTCGGTAGCCATCAAGCTGCGCGGCGGGCAGGAACTCTCCAAGCATGAGATCGCCGCCATCACGCATTTCGTGGCGGCGGCGGTGCCGGGCCTGAAACCCTCGCGCATCACGGTGGTGGACAGCTATGGGAGGCTGCTGGCGCGCGGCGACGGCGACGAGGGCATCGGCGCCATGGCCAGCATGACGGACGAATACCGCACCGGATATGAAAATCACCTGCGCGATACGCTGGAAAACCTGATTGAAAAAGTGGTGGGTCCCGGCCGCGTCAAAGTGCAGGTGGCCGCCGACATGAATTTCGACCGCATCACCATCGATTCGGAAAAATTCGATCCGGACGGCCAGGTGGCGCGCTCCACGCAATCCACCTCGGAGCGCGACAGCGCCCAGGAGGCCGACCAGAAAGCCGCCGTCACCGTGGCGAATCAGCTTCCGGGGGGGCAAGGCGCGGGCCAGGGCGGACAGAACAGCCAGCACAGCACCGACAAGACCGACGAAACGACCAATTACGAAATTTCCAAGGTGGTGCAGCGGCAGATCAAGGAGGGCGGCAATATCAACAAGCTGTCGGTGGCGGCGTTGGTGGACGGCAATTACACCGATGAGAAAGACGGCGCGAAAACCTATGCGCCGCGTACCGCCGAGGAGCTGGCGCATATCGAGGACGTCATCAAATCCGCCATTCCCTACGACGCCAAGCGCGGCGATACCGTGCGCGTCATCAACATGCCGTTCTCCAAGGTGGAAACCACGGCGGAGAAGGAATCGTTCCTCGCCTCGTTCCGCCATGAGTTTGAAGGCATCATTCAAACGCTCATCATCGCCGGCGTGGTGGTGCTGGCCATTCTGGTCATCCTGAAGCCCGCCATTCAACATTTGATGAGGCTCTCCGCCTCCGCCAGCGAGCGCACCGGCGAAGGAATGGCGGCCATCGGCGGGCCGGCCGGGCCGATGGCCATCCGCCTTCCCGGCGCGGCGGCGGCGGGCGGCACGGCGGGCGGCGGCGGCTTCGTGGTCAGCGGCGGCGCGGGCGGGGCAGCGGAGGAAGAGGAATCGATGATCGACCTCGATAACGTCAAGGGCCGCGTGCGCTCGTCCACCTTGCGCAAGGTGGTGGACATCGTGGACAAAAACCCCGATGAGGCGATGGGCGTGATGCGCCAGTGGATGACGCGGGAAGCGACGTAAGACGATAGGATAAGCGCATGGCAAACGTGAAAGACGACTACCGGAAATTGAGCGGGCCGCAGAAAGCGGCGGTGTTCCTCATGTCGCTCGGCGAGGACCAGGCCACCAAACTCTTCAACATGATGGAAGACGATGAGGTGAAGGACATCTCCGCCGCCATGTCGCAGCTGGGGCAGATCAGCGGCGAGATGGTGGAGCGCCTGTTCATGGAATTCGCCGAGCAGATGTCGGCGGCGGGCGTGGTGGTGGGCACGTATGACACCACCGAGCGGCTGCTGACCAAAGCGCTCGGCAAGGGCAAGGTGGAGGCCATCATGGAGGAGATTCGCGGCCCCGCCGGCCGCACCATGTGGGATAAGCTCGGCAACGTGAATGAGGAGGTGCTGGCGAACTTCCTGAAGAACGAATACCCGCAGACCATCGCGCTGGTGCTGTCCAAAATCAAGCCAGACCACGCGGCGCGCGTACTGGTGACGCTGCCGGAGGAACTGGGCATGGAGGTGATCATGCGTATGCTGTCCATGGAAGCGGTGAAAAAAGACGTGCTGGACGGCATCGAGCGCACGCTTCGGCGCGAGTTCATGACCACGCTGGCCAAAACCAAGCGGCGCGACAGCCATGAGATGCTGGCGGATATTTTCAATAACCTGGACCGCACCGCCGAGGGCAAGTTCATGGGCCAGTTGGAAACCCGCTCCCCCACCTCCGCCGAGCGCGTGCGCAAGCTGATGTTCACCTTCGATGACCTGAGCAAGATCGATGCCGCCGGCATTCAGGTGCTGCTGCGGGGCATCGACAAGGACAAGCTCGCCGTGGCGCTGAAAGGCGCTTCGGACACCATCAAGACGCTGTTCTTCTCCAATCTCTCCGAGCGCGCCAGCAAGCTGTTGAAGGAAGACATGGAAAGCAAAGGCCCGGTGCGCCTGAAGGAAGTGGATGAGGCGCAGCAATATATCGTGAACTCCGCCAAGGATCTGGCCGCCAAGGGCGAGATTGTCATCTCCGAGGGCGGGGCGGAAGACCAGATTGTGTATTAGAGAACGGGAACCATGCGCATCGAGAAACTTCTGCTGAAATCATTGGACAGCGCCGCCGTGGAGCAGCATGCGGCGCGCGGCGGCGGCCTGTCGCTGCCTTCGCTGGCGCCGGAGCCGGAGCAGCCGGCGCCCCCCCCGCCGCAGGCCATCACCGAGAGCGATCTCAAGCGGGCGGAGCAGGAAGGCTACCGCCGCGGGTTTCTGGAAGGCGAAAAAGAAGGAAAGATGCAGGTGGAAGGCGACCGGGCGCGGGCGGCGGCGCAGTTGGAGGCATCGGTGGCGCGCTTAAGCGCGCAAATGCAGGAGGTGCTTTCGGCGCAGCGCGGCGAGCTGGCGCAGGTGCAGAAATTTCTGCCCAGGCTGGCGCTGGCCATCGCGCGCAAAGTGGCGGGCAAGGCGCTGGACGTCAACCCGCTGCCGCTGATTGAGGAGGTGGTGCTGCAATGCATCGAGCGCATTCTCGGCACGCCGCAAATAATCGTCACCGTGAACGCGGCGCTGGCCGAGCCGCTGGAAGAGAAGCTCGCCGCCCATTTCGCGCATAACCAGGAGCCGGGCGAAATCACCATCCGCGGCGACGAGCGCGTCGGCATCGCCGATTGCCGCATCGCCTGGGGCGAAGGCCAGGCGGTGCGCAGCACGGAAGCGTTATGGGGCGAGATCGAGCGCCTCGTCAATGATATGATCGGCGCGGAAGGACAGCGCGGCATTGCCGCCCCCGCCGGAATTTCGGCGGCGCCGCCCGCGGAACAACCCAATCACGTAGCATCCGTAGAACCAAAGGAGTAACGCATGGCCGATGAACCCGCCACCGCCGTCGAGATGACGGACGAAGACGCACAGGAGCTGATGAGCCTGGAGACGGTTTATGATATCCCGGTGCAGATTTCCGTGGTGCTGGGCAAAACCAGCATGCAGGTGAACCAGCTTCTGAAGCTGGGGCGCGGCGCGGTGATCGAGCTGGACCGCAAAGTGGGCGAAGCTATCGACATTTACGTCAACAACCGGCTGGTCGCCAGGGGCGAGGTGGTGGTGGTGGAAGACCGCATCGGCGTGACGATGACGGAGATTATCAAGGGAGAAAAGCACTGATGAGCCGCATCCCGGCTCATCGGGATTCTGATCATCGGCGCATCGACGAGGAAGGGGTAAGCGAATGAGACTACTCATCATAGGGGATCTTTACGGCCAGATCGGCGCGGCAAGCGCCATCGCGCGGGCGCGCGGCGCCAAGGTGGTGCACGTGCAGGACGCGGCTGCGGCGATGGTGGCGCTGCGGGGCGGCCAGGGCGCGGATTTGATCATGGTGGAGGCGCGGCAGGACATCGAGAAGCTGATCACCATGCTGATGCGCGAGCGCTTCCACCTGCCGGTGGTGGCGTGCGGTGTGCAGTCCGACAAGGAGGCGGCGGTGCGCGCCATCAAGGCGGGCGCGAAGGAATACCTGCCCTTGCCGCCGCAGGAGGATCTGATCGCCGCGGTCCTGGAGGCCATCACCGAGGAAAGCCATTCGGTGATCCACGCCTCCAAGGCCATGGCCGAAGTGCTGGCGATGGCGGACCAGGTGGCGCCCAGCGACGCCAGCATTCTCATCACCGGCGAATCCGGCACCGGCAAGGAGGTGATGGCGCGATACATCCACCGCAAATCGCGGCGCGCCTCGCACCCCATGATCTCGGTCAATTGCGCCGCCATCCCGGAGCACCTGCTGGAATCGGAGCTGTTTGGCTATGAGAAAGGCGCGTTCACCGGCGCGGCGGGGCGGCGCATCGGAAAGTTCGAGGAAGCCGACGGCGGCACCATGTTCCTGGACGAGATCAGCGAGATGGATTTGCGCCTGCAGGCGAAATTGCTGCGCGTGCTCCAGGAGCGCGAGATCGACCGCATCGGCGGCGCCAAGCCGATCAAGGTGAATATCCGCGTCATCGCCACCTCCAACCGCAATTTGCAGGAAGAGGTGAAAACCGGCCGCTTCCGCGAGGATTTATATTTCCGCCTGAACGTCATCAACATTCAGCTTCCGCCGCTGCGCGAACGGCCGGAGGATATTGACCTGCTGGCGAAATATTTCATCGACAAATACGCCACCGCCAACGGCATGCCGGTGCGCCCGCTGAGCGAGAAAGCGCGGCTCAAGCTGCATTCCTGGCGCTGGCCTGGCAACGTGCGGGAGCTGGAAAACGCCATGCACCGCGCCGTGCTGCTGGCGCGCGGCGAGGAGATCGACGACGGCGCCATCTTCCTTTCCGGCCGGCAGGAAGCGGCGCCCGCAGCTGCTCCGGCGGCGGCATCGCCCGCGCCGCGCAAGGCGGAGGCGGGCGCCAACGGCACGCTGGTCGGCAGGACCGTGGAAAACGTGGAGCGCGACCTGATCCTGGACACGCTGGATCATTGCCTGGGCAACCGCACCCATGCCGCCAATATTCTCGGCATTTCCATCCGCAC
>JAFATP010000157.1 GCA_019243895.1 Alphaproteobacteria bacterium | reverse complement strand
GACGAGCCGCTCGCGGCCAAAACATTCACCGATTATATGCTGGAGGGGCCGCTCGACGCCCTCAATGCGATCGAGCAGGCGACCGGCGAGCGCGAAGCCAACGTCATCGGATACTGCCTGGGCGGGACGTTGCTGGCCAGCACCCTCGCCTACATGACAGTCAGGCGCGACAACCGGATTAAGAGCGCCACCTATTTTGTAACGATGGTCGATTTTGCCGAAGCCGGCGAGCTCTCCGTCTTCATTGACGAAGAGCAGCTCTCGGCTCTCGAAGAGCGCATGAATGCAAAGGGCTATCTCGAAGGCCGCGATATGGCGACGACCTTCAACATGCTGCGCGCCAACGACCTGATCTGGTCCTTTGTCGTCAATAATTACCTGCTGGGCAAGGATCCGTTCCCGTTCGACCTGCTTTACTGGAACTCCGACTCCACGCGCATGCCGGCGCGTATGCACAGCTTCTACCTGCGCCACATGTATCAACAGAACCTGCTGGTGCAGCCTGGCGGCATCACCATTGTGGGCGAACCCATCGACATGGCGCGCATCAAGACGCCGACCATGATCGTCTCGGCGCGCGAAGATCACATCGCCCCATGGAAATCCACCTATGCGGCGACGCAATTATATCAGGGGCCCGTGGAGTTCGTGCTCGCCGCTTCTGGACACATCGCGGGCATGGTGAATCCGCCGGCGCGGAATAAATACTCCTATTGGACCAACGGAAATTTACCCGCCGCGCCCGACGCATGGTTCAAACAGGCAACCGAGCGCGCCGGTTCGTGGTGGCCGCATTGGAGCGCATGGCTGGCGCAGCATGCGGGCGGAAAAGTGCCTGCGCGCGTGCCGGGCGACGGACAGTTGAAAGTGCTGCGCGACGCGCCGGGAGAATACGTGAAGGTGAAGTCATGAAAAAGCGCCGGGACGGATTTACATTGGTGGAATTCGCCATCGTGTTCACCGTCATCGGGCTTATCATCGGCGGGCTCCTTGTAACGCGCAGCCTGATCCGCCAGGCGGAATTGCGCGCGGTAATAGCGGAAGCTGATCGCTACACCAAGGCGATCGGGGAATTCAAAACCAAATATAACGCCCTGCCCGGGGATATGTATAATGCCGAGGATTTCTGGGGATCGGATGCGGGCTGTCCTAACACGCCGTCCAGCTCCACTCCGCATACCGCCACCTGCAACGGCAATGGCGACGGCCAGATCGATCCCTATCCCAATAACACCTTCGTCTATGAAGAATATCGCGCATGGCAGCAGCTTGCCGATGCGCAATTGATCGACGGCACATATAGCGGGACGGTCGGCTCCGCCAGCACGTGCGATACCGTGCCCGGCGTCAATACGCCTGTGTCCAAGCTGCCGGGCAACACCAGCTATTTAAATTATTTCAATGCGCCGAATGGCGATGCGAATGTCTATCCCATGACGGGCCACGTCTTTAGCATTGCCGCAGGATATCCCACGCCGCCGGTGGGTTGCCCTTATTATCCTATCCTCACCGGGGCGGAGGCGCTGTCGATAGATACCAAGCTGGATGACGGCGTGCCGGGCGCCGGAAAGATACGCACGTGGAAACCGGCGGTCACCCAATGTGCCGATAACGCCGACCCTACCGTCGCCAAATACATCACCAGTAACGACCAGCTGCGCTGCACGTTATTCATTATAACGGATTTATAATTCAGCAAGTGATTTTGGCCAGCGCCCTGCCGGGCGCGCACGACGTGGGTTCGATTTTCCTGGAGCAAGCAATGGAGCGGGTGATGGGAATCGAACCTGCCGCCATAGGCGGCGCCTTTTTAGCGCGCCCCGCCGCCCGCGCCAACCCGGGCGCGCACGACGTGGGTTCGATTTTCCTGGAGCAAGCGATTTTCCTGGAGCAAGCAATGGAGCGGGTGATGGGAATCGAACCTGCCGCCATAGGCGGCGCCTTTTTAGCGCGCCCGCCGCCCGCGCCAACCCGGGCGCGCACGACGTGGGTTCGATTTTCCTGGAGCAAGCAATGGAGCAGCAGAGAGTCTGAGGCGAACCGGTCTCCGGCCCATTTTCCCTGATTAGCAGGCAAAATACAGGGAATTTTTACAAGAGCGGGCCGTAGTCTGTACATTCAGCGACATAACCATCCGAAACTATTCATGTATTTTTCAAATTCCCTAAAATCAGAACGGGGAAAGTTTTTTAGCGTATCAGGGAATTGAAAACTCGGGGCAGTGAATTGCCAGGCTGGATCAGAGAACAAACCAACCCAATATCCAGTCGGTATACCTTTCAAGCCAATCCACAACGCAGTAGCGCCACCTTTTCTGCATCGCCCGCCGCGCTTCCCTCCATTGTTCAGCGCGCGGATGTAGTGCAGTTACTTTTACGCCTGTGCATTCGCCTTTGGCAATAATGGAGGTGAAGAAGCATCCCTCGTTGCAGCGATCTTCTTTTTCGTGATCAAGCGTTGCTGTTTTAAAATGGTACATTTGGGCGCCGGGATTGCCGAAACCCCCGGGGACGACCACCATGGCCAAAAACTGTAATACCTCGAAAGCAGCAGCGCTCATGCTAAATGCGAATACGTTTTCATTGCGTTTTAGAGGATGCCCATCTTCAAGGCCATCTATGTAGGTGGGGTCGTCCAGATAGCCATCCCGCTCCAGAGCCACGTCGCCTGAACGATACTGACCTAAGCATTCGAGGCATCGCCGTTCAGGTGCGGCCACATGAGCTCTCCAGTCAGCATCGCGCAAGCCTTTTCCGCCCGGTTTGGCCTTTAAATAGATGCCGCCGTCCACGACGGGAATCAGATGGGCATAAGCGATGAAATTCAAAATATTTCTTGGCCACGGCCTGTCTACGCAGCAGAAAAGCACGTCGCAGTCCAGAGCCTCTCGGTACCCTTCTTCCTCGATAATGCTCCATTCGAGCTCATCTACTTTAAAAGATGTGGCTGTTGCGCTTTTCCGCAGTGCCCGTCCCAGCACTTTGACTTTTGCCCGTTTGAGAAGCGCATCGAGGCGGGTGCTATGCAGAAGTCTATCACGGTTGACAACCTCCACCGAGTCGAAGTCCAGTGCTTTTAAGTGCACTACACCCAT
>JAFATP010000106.1 GCA_019243895.1 Alphaproteobacteria bacterium | reverse complement strand
TGCTGGGTAAAAATATTAGGTTTATCTGTTATTCCATTCGCATTCTGCCACTGCTTAAACCCCTCAGGATTATTAATGGCAGCTTCCGCTAATACTTTATCGAACTCAGCCGATGTATGTTTTTCGTCGGTCATGTTATCTTATTGCAAACCCTTCTAATAGCCTTTCCATCATATCAACTTACCTAGCTATGTAATGTGAATTTTTGATTACAATAAGCGTAGTTCCTGAGATATTGGGCCGACTCGGCCCTTCATTGGTGCGGATGAGAGGACTTGAACCTCCACGGGTTTCCCCGCCAGAACCTAAATCTGGTGCGTCTACCGTTCCGCCACATCCGCAAATCCCTTCGCTTTCGCAAAGGGATGCCGCCTGCCTAGCACTCCGGCCTTGCCGCGGCAAGGCGTTTGCATGATGGTTTTTAATGTCAACCTCTTTATTCCGCCATCTCCTTTATTTAGGGGGGTGGCAATTGCCCGAAGGCGTATTATATTATAAGATGCGTTTTATTCCTTCTCTAACTCATCCCCACCCGTTCCCCCGGAGCTTATGACCTCGCTTTCCGACTCGCCGACCAAAGTCTTCCCCGTTTTACCCCTGCGCGACATCGTGGTGTTTCCCTCCATGGTGGTGCCGCTGTTCGTCGGGCGCGAGCGCTCCGTGCGCGCGCTGGAGGAGGTGGTGAAGCGCGAGGGCCGTATCCTCATGGTCACGCAGAAGAACGGCAGCGTGGACGATCCCAAACCGGACGATCTCTACCGCATCGGCACGGTGGGCAGCATCCTGCAATTGCTGCGCCTGCCGGACGGCACGGTGAAGGTGCTGGTGGAGGGCGTGGCGCGGGCGCAGATTAAGGACTTCCTGGAGAATCATGCCTTCGTGCAGGTGGTGGCGGAACTGGCCGCCGAATCCCCCGGCGAGCGCACGGATCTGGAAGCGCTTTACCGCACGGTGCTGACGCAGTTCGAGCAATACGTGAAGCTGAACAAAAAAATTCAGCCGGAAACGCTGGCCACGGTGAGCAAGATTTCCAATCCCAGCCTGCTGGCGGACACCATTGCGGCGCATATGTCCATCGACATCGCGCAGAAGCAGAAAATCCTTGAAATGCTCACGGTTTCCGAGCGGCTGGAGCATCTGTTTTCGGTGATGGAGGCGGAGATCGCCGTGCTGAACACGGAGCGGCGAATCCGCAGCCGCGTCAAGCGCCAGATGGAAAAGACCCAGCGCGAATATTACCTGAACGAGCAGATGAAGGCCATCCAGAAGGAGCTGGGCGAAGAGGACGGCAAAGATGAGATCGGCGAGCTGGAAGGCAAGATCCGTAAGCTGCGGCTGTCCAAGGAAGCGCGCGAGAAGGCGCTTGGCGAGTTGAAGAAGCTGCGCACCATGAGCGCCATGTCCGCCGAGGCATCCGTCATCCGCAATTATCTGGATTGGATCATCTCGCTGCCGTGGAAGAAACCCACGCGCATCCTGAAGGACATCATGCTGGCGGAGCGCATCCTGAACGAGGATCATTTCGGCCTGGACAAGGTGAAAGACCGCATCCTGGAATATCTGGCGGTGCAGCAACGCAGCCGCCAGATGAAAGGACAGATTCTGTGCATCGTCGGCCCGCCCGGCGTGGGTAAGACGTCGCTTGCCAAATCCATCGCGCGGTCAACCGGCCGCAATTTCGTGCGTATTTCGCTGGGCGGCGTGCGCGACGAGGCGGAAATCCGCGGCCACCGGCGAACCTATATCGGCTCCATGCCCGGCAAGCTGATCCAGTCCATGAAAAAGGCTAAATCCAGTAACCCGCTGATCCTGCTGGACGAGATCGACAAAATGGGCAGCGATTATCGCGGCGACCCCGCAGCGGCGCTGCTGGAGGTGCTTGATCCCGAGCAGAACAACGCGTTTAACGATCATTACCTGGAGGTGGATTACGACCTTTCGGATGTCATGTTCGTGGCCACCGCCAATTCCATGAACATGCCGCGTCCCCTGCTGGACCGCCTGGAGGTGATCCGCATTCCCGGCTACACGGAGGACGAGAAAATCGGCATCGCCCGCCAGCACTTGATTCCTAAGCAGACCAAGATGCACGGGCTGAAGGGCGATGAATGGAGCATTTCCGACGAGGCGCTGCGCGAGGTAATCCGCTATTACACGCGCGAGGCCGGGGTGCGCAATCTGGAGCGTGAGATTGCCGGGCTCACCCGCAAGGCGGTGAAGGACATTCTCATGAAAGGCCTCCCTGGCGTAGCGGTGACGCCGGAAAACCTGGGGAAATATGCCGGTGTGCGCAAATACAGCTTCGGCGAGGCGGAAAAAGAGGATTTGGTCGGCATGGTCACCGGCCTGGCCTGGACGGAAGCGGGAGGCGATCTGCTGACCGTGGAGGCGGTGTCCATGCCCGGCAAGGGCAAGGTGTCCATCACCGGCAAGCTGGGCGACGTCATGAAGGAATCGGTGGAAGCCGCCGTTTCCTATGTGCGCTCGCGCTCGGCGGCGTTCGGCATCATTCCCCCGATATTCCAGACGCGCGATATTCACGTGCACGTGCCCGAAGGCGCCACGCCGAAAGACGGGCCTTCCGCGGGCATCGCCATCACCACCGCCATTGTTTCCATGCTCACCGGCATCCCGGTGCGGCGCGACGTGGCGATGACGGGCGAAGTGACGCTGCGCGGCCGCGTGCTGGCCATCGGCGGCCTGAAGGAAAAGCTGCTGGCGGCGCTCAGAGGCGGCATCACCACCGTGCTTATCCCCGAGGAAAACGTGAAAGACCTGGAGGACATCCCGGAAAACGTGAAAAGGGATATCGTGATCAAGCCGGTGGCGTGGGTGGATGATGTGCTGGCGGCGGCGCTCACCCGCTCGCCCGAAGCGGTGGAATGGGTGGAGTCCAAGGACGCCGCGGTATCGCGCCCGAAGGCCGAGGTGGAAAGCGGAATCGTGACGCATTGACGGATATCCGCACATGTGGGACTCACGCGTTATAAGCTTCCTGGTCATCTTCACGGTGCTGCTGGTGATATTCGGCCGCAACCCGCTGAAGAAAGACCTGGAGCAGATGCAGGACCCGCTGGGCAGCTCCATCGAGAAAAAACTCAGCGAGCCGAACTATTATCATCCCACCATGCCCGCGCCCGGCGCCTATGCAACCCAGACCGCGCAAGGCACGCCGCCGGTGCAGACATATCAGGGAGCAACAGAAACCATGCCCCCGCTGCCGGGCACCCAGATATCCCGTCAAAGCCTGGTGCCGCAATATTACCTGATGGACGGCCGGCGCATCTTCTTTTCCGGCGCCAGCGTGTTTGTCATGGGCAATAACGGCGAGCTCGTTACGCTGACGGACGGCGATTACACGTTGCGGGGCGGCCGCAAAATGACTATTAAGAATGGTCGGCGCCTGCCGGGTTCTTAAAGCAACGTTTGCATTGATGTGACTGCCACCACTCCGCTGCTGGATACCATTGACTCCCCGGCCGACCTACGAAAGCTTACGCCGACGCAGCTGGAACCGCTTGCCGCTGAGCTGCGCGCCGAGTTGATCGACGCCGTATCGCAGACGGGCGGGCATCTGGGCGCGGGGCTGGGTGTGGTGGAGCTGACGATAGCGCTGCACTACGTGTTCGATACCCCGTCCGACCGGATCATTTGGGATGTGGGCCATCAGGGTTACCCGCATAAGATTCTCACCGGGCGGCGCGCGCGCATACGCTCGCTGCGGCAGCCGGGCGGGCTTTCGGGATTTCTTAAACGCGACGAAAGCCCTTATGACGTCTTCGGCGCGGGCCACAGCTCCACCTCCATCTCCGCGGCGCTCGGCATGGCCACGGCGCGCGATCTGAAATTGGAGCACGCGGCGCGGGACGGACGCGAGAGCGGTTTTTATGAAGTGATCGCCGTCATCGGCGACGGCGCCATGAGCGCGGGCATGGCCTTCGAGGCGCTGAACAACGCGGGCTCGCAAGGGCGGCGGCTGATCGTCATCCTGAACGACAACGACATGTCCATCGCCCCGCCCACCGGCGCCATGAGCACCTACCTGGCGCGGCTGATCTCCTCCCGGCCGTATCACAAGCTGCGCCACACCAGCAAGGAAGTGCTCGGAAAATTTTCCGGGCCGCTGATGAAGCTCGCGCGCAAGGCGGAACATTTCGCGCGGGATTTCGCGCTCGGCGGCACGCTGTTCGAGCAGCTGGGCTTTTATTACGTGGGGCCGATCGACGGGCACAACCTCAATCATCTGCTGCCGGTGCTGAAGAATGTGCGCGATGAAAAGCAAAGCGGCCC
>JAFATP010000182.1 GCA_019243895.1 Alphaproteobacteria bacterium | reverse complement strand
TGGGGACGGATGGCGCAGCGTGTTGCGGCATAAGCCCTGCTTACCATACATTCAAGGGTTGGCAAGGCGCTTTTCGGTTGCTGAAGCCGAGGATCAGCGCTAGATTTCGCCCATGCCCATTCACGCCGACCAACTGGAAGCGCTGGTGCGCGATGCGTTTCCGGAGGCGCAGCTAAAACTGGAGGATATGGCGGGTGACGGAGACCATTACCGCCTGACGCTGATTACCCCCGCCTTCCGCGGCAAGAGCAAGCTGGCCCAGCACCGCATGGTGCATGACGCGCTGAAAGGCCGGCTGGGGGGGGAATTACACGCATTAATGCTGATAACCAAGAGCGACGAACCATGAAGGAATTAAACATGACTGAACCGGCCATTTTCGCCCGCATCCGCCAGGAAATAAACGATAACGACATCGTGCTGTATATGAAGGGCACGCGAAAAATTCCGCAATGCGGATTCTCCGCCACCGTGGCGCAGGTGCTGGAGCGGCTGGGCGTTGCCGATTACAAGGATGTCAATGTGCTGACCGATCAGGAATTGCGCGAAGGCATCAAGCAATTCACCGACTGGCCTACCATTCCGCAGCTTTACGTGAAAGGCGAGTTCATCGGCGGCTGCGACATCGTGCGCGAGATGTATGAAAGCGGCGAGCTACAGGCGCTGCTGAAGGAAAAGGGCGTGGCGCAGTAGAATCCCTCACGCGGCGAACATCGCCGCGCCGTCCACGCCGCCGAGCAGCGCCTCGGCGTGGCGTTCGGGATGAGGCATCAGGCCCAGCACGTTTTTCTCCGCATTGAAAACCCCGGCGATGGCGTGCAACGAGCCATTGGGATTGGCTTCCTCGGTGAGCGCGCCCTCGGCCGTGCAATAGCGGAAGGCCACCTGGCCGCGATCCTCCAATGCCGCAAGCGTGGCTTCGTCCGCGAAATAATTACCGTCATGATGCGCGATGGGGAAATTCACCACCTGGCTTACGCGATACGCGCGAGTGAAAGGCGTCTGATTGTTCTCCACGCGCAGATGCACTTCGCGGCACAGGAATTTTAAATGGCGGTTGCGCAGCAGCGTGCCGGGGAGCAGGCCCGCCTCGGTCAATATCTGAAAGCCGTTGCAGATGCCGAGCACCAATCCGCCCCGCCTGGCGTGCGAAGCCACTTCACGCATGATGGGCGCACGCGCCGCCATGGCCCCGGAGCGCAGATAATCCCCATAGGAAAACCCGCCCGGCAGCACCACCAGGTCCACGCGCGGCAAGGCGGTGTCCGCGTGCCAGACCATCAGCGGGCGATGTCCTGCCGCCTCCAGCACTGTTTTGGCGTCACGGTCGCAATTGGAGCCGGGAAAAACGATGACGGCGGATTTCATGACAGCGCGATAAGCCGATGAGCAGAGTTCCGATGATCCGAAAATCGGCTTATCCGCTTATCGGGATTCCTATCATCCTTCCAATTCATACCGGTAATTCTCCACCACGGTATTGGCCAGCAGGCCGGCGCACATTTTCTCCACCTTCGCCTTGGCCTGAGCCGCGTCGGTTTCCGCCAGTTCCAGCTCGATGTATTTGCCCTGGCGGACGTCTTTAACGGCGTCAAACCCCATGTGATGCAGCGCTTGCGCAATCGCCGTTCCTTGCGGGTCCAGCACGCCGTTCTTCAGGGTGATGTGGATGCGGGCTTTCATAGCTCGATGATCGGAATCCCGATAAGCGGATAAGCAGAATTTCCGATCATCGGCCCATCGGACTTCAATGTTTCGTCTCGCTGAGCGCGGCGAACGCGGCGATGTCATGCTGCTCGGCGGCGGGAAGCACGCCCAGGCGGCGCGCCACTTCGCGATAACCTTCTTCCACGGCACCGAGATCGAAGCGGAAGCGGTCCTTATCCAGTTTCTCACCGGTTTTCGCATCCCACAGGCGGCAATTATCCGGGCTGATTTCATCGGCGAGAATAATGCGCTCCTGCGTGCCGTCAAACAGCCTGCCGAATTCCAGCTTGAAATCGACCAGGCGGATGCCGACGCCTAAAAACAGGCCGGTGAGAAAATCATTGGCGCGCAGCGCCATCAGGCGGATGTCATCAATGTCGTGCGGACTGGCCCATTGAAAGGCGAAGATGTGGTCTTCGTTCACCAGCGGGTCGCCCAGCTTGTCGTCCTTCAGAAAGAATTCGAGAATGGGCTGCGCCAGCGGCTTGCCCTCCTCCACGCCGAAGCGCTTGGCGAAACTGCCGGCGGCGACGTTGCGCACCACCACCTCCAGCGGGATGATCTGCACCGCCTTGACCAGTTGCTCGCGCATGTTCAAGCTGCGGATGAAATGCGTGGGAATGCCGATTTCGCCCAGGCGCAGCATCAAATGCTCGGAGATGCGGTTATTGAGCACTCCCTTGCCGCTGATGGTGCCCTTTTTGACGCTGTTAAACGCCGTGGCGTCATCTTTGAAGTGCTGAATCAAGGTGCCCGGCTCAGGCCCTTCAAACAGCTGTTTGGCCTTGCCTTCGTAGATAGGCTTACGGGGGTGCATGGGGAAAGCCCTGGATAATTTAAGGAGCATATAAAATACTTAAGATGAAATGAAACGATTTGCAACAGGAAGCAATTATTAGTATGGGTGAAGCACACGGAAATCCACAGGCAGGAAGGGCTATGACGACATTCGAGGACCGCAAGAAAGCATTCGAGAAAAAATACGCCCATGAGGAAGAATTGGGGTTTAAAATCAATGCCAGGCAGAAAAAACTGCTGGGCTTATGGGCGGCCCAGAAGCTGGGTCGGAGCGGCGAAGAGGCCGAAGCCTATGCCAAGGACATTGTGCTCTTAAGCCTCGAAAGCGGAGAAGAGGCGGTGATTCGCCGCCTGCTGGCCGATTTTGCCGCCGCGCAGGTGTCCGCCACTGAGCGTATGATCCGTGTCGAGATGGACCAGCTGCTGTCAGTGGCGCGCACGCAGGTGCAACAAGGCGGCACCTCCTCTTAGAGCGTCATGCGCGCCATGCCGACCTGTGACGATGCCGCTTCCCCCCGGGAGGTGTCACGGCATCTGGCCTTCGCCTTCGCTTTGATCGCGCTGTCAGCGAAATTCGCGCGCTGTCATGATCGGCTGGAGCGCAACACGTTTCTGGCGTTCCGTGAAGTCTTTCCGCTGGAGGACGGCGCTTCTTCCACGCTGCGCGCCTTATTCCGCCTGGCATGGGGAGATACCACGCCGCCGGCCTATTACGCCGAGCAGGTGCGAGAGCTCTATCCCGACCGTCCGGACCTGTGGCGCGAGTTCCTGCTGCGGCTGATCCGCATCGGGCAGGCCGACGGCAAGCTGACGGAGGCGGAGCTGGACCTGTTGCGGGAAGTGGCCAAGGCATTCGGCATCTCGCGGCGGCGGCTGCATCGCATGATTGCGGAGGACGGCGCCAATGCCGATCCGTTTTCCCTGCTCGGCCTGCCGCCGACCGCCAAGGCCGAAGCGCTTTATGCGCGTTACCGCGAGCTGATGCGGCGCTATCATCCGGATCATGCCTTCAGCCGCCTGCATTATCCGGAGGCGCG
>JAFATP010000169.1 GCA_019243895.1 Alphaproteobacteria bacterium | reverse complement strand
CTTGTTGCTTTTCGAAAGATGGCTCTGCAGCTCGTACGAATGATCGAAATGATTATCGATGATGGTTTTATTGCGCCCGGTGATGAAGATGAACTGCTCGATGCCCGCCTCCCGCGCCTCGTCGAACGCATAATGAATCAACGGCTTGTCCACCACCGGCAGCATTTCCTTGGGCATGGATTTGGTGGCGGGCAGGAAGCGCGTGCCGAAGCCGCCCACGGGGAATACCACTTTACGGATTTTTCTGGACATAACCTTGGTGAAAGCAACGGGTTAGCGAAGCACTGCTCTTAGCGCCCCCGGCAGGCAAAGTCAAAGAGAACCGCTTGACAGCGAAGAGCGAATCTGCATTAAGTACACGCCCATAATTTAAGGATATTCCAATGGCCAAGAAGAATTTCTTATTGATCCGGCTGGTGAGCAGCGCGCAGACCGGATATTTCTACGTTACCAAGAAAAACCCCAAGAAACAGACGGAAAAGCTGAAATTCCGCAAATACGATCCGATTGCCCGCAAGCACGTGGAATTCACCGAAGCCAAAATTAAATAGTATGGCCGACACGCCCGCCCCCGCTTCCACCGTCGCCGCCGCCCCGGGGGGGGATGCCGCGCCGTTTGCGCTTTCCCCGGAAAAGCAGCTGATGGACACGCTGATTTTCCTGGTCCTGCTTTTCTTTATTTTCTATTTCGTGCTGCTGCGCCCCCAACAACAGCGCGCCAAGGCGCATCAACGCCTGCTGGCGACATTGCAAAAGGGCAGCCGCGTCGTCACCGGCGGCGGCATCATCGGCACCGTGCAGAAAATGGAGGCGGATGGCGTGGCGGTGGTGGAAATCGCTCAGGGCATAAAGGTGCGGGTGGCCAGCGGCACCATTGCCGAAGTGCTGCCGGAAGGAAAGCCTGCCACCGGCACCGCCAATGACAACTAAAGCGGCGAGTAAAGGGTGGCGAGTGATTATGCATAGCATCGTCTGTCGCGCTTCATATACCGCAATCACTCCGCTAATCATCCGCCACTAGCCATGCTTCATTTCTCCCGCTGGAAAATTGCGCTGATCCTGCTGGCCTGCGCCGCCGCTATTGCGCTGGCGCTGCCTAATTTTATCAGCGCGGAGGCGCGCGCGAAATTGCCGGCGTGGATGCAGCGCACGGTAAGCCTGGGGCTGGATCTGCAGGGCGGATCGTATCTGCTTCTGGAAGTGGATTTTCCGGCCTATGAGCGCGAACAGCTCACCGCCCTCACGGATGACGTGCGCGCGGCACTGCGCGCGGCCAAAATCGGTTACCGCAATCTCGCAGTGCAGAACGGCAGGGTAACGTTCTCCCTGCGCGATCCGGCCAGCGGCGACATTACCGCCATCCTGCATAAAATAGACCCGCAGCTGGACGTAACCGCCGGCGGCGGCGAGGTAGGCGTCGGCTTCAGCGACCCCTGGCGGCGCGAGCGCCAGCAGCTGGTGCTGAACCAGTCGCTGGAGATCGTGGAGCGGCGCGTCAATGAAACCGGCACGCGCGAGCCCATCATCCAGCGCCAGGGGCAGGACCGCATCCTGCTCCAGGTGCCCGGCTTGCAGAACCCCGAGCATTTGAAGGAGCTGCTCGGCCGCACCGCCAAGATGACCTTCCACCTGCTGAACGAGAACATGACGCCGCAGGAAGTGGCCTCGGGCATTGTGCCGCCCGGCACCACGCTGATTCCCGGTGATGACCGGCGGACGGAGCCCAACGCCAAGCCGCCCGTATACGCGGTGCAGTCGCGCGTGATGCTGTCCGGCGACCAGCTGGTGGATGCGCATCCCGGTTATGACGATAAATCCGGCGCGCCGGCCGTGTTCTTCCGTTTCAATGCGGCAGGCGCGCAGAAATTCGGCGAGGTGACCGCCGCCAATGTCGGCCATCCGTTCGCCATCGTGCTGGATAACAAGGTGATCACCGCGCCGGTCATCAACACCCCGATTCTCGGCGGCAGCGGCATCATCACCGGCAATTTCACCGTACAATCGGCTAATGACCTGGCGCTGCTGTTGCGCGCCGGCGCCCTGCCCGCGCCGCTGAAGATCGTGGAGGAGCGCACCGTGGGCCCGTCGCTGGGCAGCGATTCCATCGCCGCGGGCGCCAAGGCCTCCTTGCTCGGCGTCGCCTTTGTCGTCGCCTTCATGGTGCTGGTGTATGGCCTGTTCGGCATCTTTGCCACGCTGGCCATGCTGGTGAACGCGCTGATCGTGCTCAGCCTGATGTCATTGCTGGAAGCCACGCTCACCCTGCCCGGCATCGCCGGCATCGTGCTCACCATGGGCATGGCGGTGGACACCAACGTGCTGATCTATGAGCGGATGCGGGAGGAAGCCCGCGCCGGCAAGCCGGTGTATATGGCCATCGAAAACGGCTTCCGCATGGCGTTCGGCACCATCATCGACTCCCACATCACCACCCTCTCGGCGGCGCTGTTGCTATATTATTTCGGAACCGGAACGGTGAAGGGCTTCGGCATCACCCTTTCCATCGGCATCATGGCCTCGCTGTTCACCGCCGTGCTGGTGACGCGCCTGATGATCGTCACCTGGCTGAAAACGGTGCGGCCCCGGAAGCTGCCGATTTAGCGATCGGGCTTCGGGGCTTACCGTCTATCGCTTTAATGCGCCGCCGCTTCGGGGCCGGCAGCCCTGGGCCGGTTAGCGGGCAGCAGCAGCGTACAAGCCGCGCCGGCGGCCATGATCAGGCTCAGCAGCATAAAGGCATCGTGATACGCGAGGATGGTGGCCTGGTTCAGCAGCTCGCGGTATAAATGGCCGAACGCGCTCGCGGTGGCGCCAGGCCCGCCGATCCCCTGGGCCGTTTCCCGCAGCCGCTGCTGGTAAACGGGATCCGCCGCCCCCAGATGACGGGAAAGATACGCCTGGTGAATCTGCTGATGCCGGGAAACATAGGTGGCCATAATGGCGATGCCCACGCTGCCACCGAGATTGCGCGACATGGCATAGAGCGCGGAC
>JAFATP010000114.1 GCA_019243895.1 Alphaproteobacteria bacterium | reverse complement strand
GAAGCGCGCGATAACATGCACATGCAGCTGCGGCACCTGATTGCCCAAGGCGGCGATATTCACCTTGATACAATTTGTTTGGGATTGCAGCATCTGGGCAACAATGGCGATCTCTTCCACTAACGCGCTGCGGTCTTCCGGTTTCAGATCGAATAATTCGCAAACATCGATGCGCCGGGGCACCAGAACCAGCCATGGAAAGCGGGCATCGTTCATCAGCAGCACGCGGCTTAGGCGCAAATCGGCCACTTCCAGAGTATCTTCCCTCAGGCGGGAGTGGAGCGTGAACTCGCCCATTTATTCGCCGAACACCCGCCGGAAAATTGTCTCCACATGCTTGGTGTGATAATCCACATCGAAAAGCGATTCCAGTTGCTCGGCGGGCAAATGGCGGGTTACCTCGGTATCGGCGGCCAGTTCCGTGAAGAAATCCGTCCCCTTCTCCCACACTTTCATCGCGTGCTTCTGCACCAGCGCATACGCCTCTTCCCGCGACAGCCCCGCCTGCGTCAGCGCCAACAGCACGCGCTGGGAAAACACCAGCCCGTGCAGGTGCTCAAGATTCTTTTTCATGTGCTGCGGGTACACCACCAGCCGGTCAAACACTTCCGTCAGCCGGGCGAGCGCGAAGTCCAGGGCGATGGTGGCATCCGGCGCCGCCACCCGCTCCACGGCGGAATGAGAGATGTCCCGCTCATGCCACAGCGCCACGTTTTCCAGCGCCGGGGTCACATAGCCGCGCACCAGGCGGCTCAAGCCCGTCAGATTCTCCGACAGCACCGGGTTGCGCTTGTGCGGCATGGCGGAGCTGCCCTTCTGGCCGGGCGAGAAATATTCCTCCGCCTCCAGCACTTCCGTGCGCTGCAAATGGCGAATCTCCACCGCGGCGCGTTCCACCGAGGAAGCGATAACGCCGAGCGTGGCGAAAAACATGGCGTGCCGGTCACGCGGGATCACCTGCGTGGACACCGGCTCAGGCGCCAGTCCCAGCTTCTCCGCCACGTAAGCTTCCACGCGCGGGTCGATATTGGCGAAGGTGCCCACCGCGCCGGAGATGGCGCAGGTGGCGATGTCCTGTCGCGCCTGCCTGAGGCGCTCTTTCGCCCGCGTGAACTCCGCGTAAAACCCGGCGAGTTTCAGGCCGAACGTCAGCGGTTCGGCGTGAATGCCGTGGCTTCGCCCGACGGTGACGGTGTGCTTGAATTCAAACGCGCGGCGCTTGAGCACGCCAAGAAGCTGGTCGATGTCTTCAAGCAACAAATCGCCGGCACGCGTCAGCTGCACGCTAAGCGCCGTGTCCAACACGTCGGAGCTGGTCATGCCCTGGTGCAGGAAGCGTGCTTCCTTGCCCACGTGCTCGGCGACGCTGGTCAGGAATGCGATCACATCATGCCGCGTCACCTTCTCGATTTCGCCGATGCGGGCAATGTCGAAACCGCCGCGCTCCCAGATGGCGGCGGCGGCTTCCCGGGGAATCACCCCCAGCTCCGCCAGCGCGTCGCAGGCGTGCGCCTCGATCTCAAACCAGATGCGATACCGCGTCTCGTCCGACCAGATCTCGGCCATCGCGGGCCGCGTGTAGCGGGGAATCATAATGCCTCAAACCTTCCACTTATGGCCAAACGCACCGCATCGGGCAGCCACAGCGCCTTGCTCATCCGCATGCCTCGCTTCATTTCCGCCCAGGCGCGGGGGAAATCGCGGGCCGCCAGATGCCGCCAGAATGCGCGCGTGGTGCCGCGGCGGTGCCAGCGCCTCAGGCGAGGCCGATACATAGCAGGCAGCGTATTCTTCTGCAAATAAGTTTCGGCGAGCGAGGCGCGCTCTTCATACATCTGCCGCATCCGCACCGGGTCGGCACCGAAAGTGATAGAGCCTTCGTGGGCGTAATAATGATATCCCACCCTGGGGAGGACGCGGGTTCTGACGGAATATTGCGAAAGCCGCAGCAGATACTCCAGGTCGCTGGCGATATAGCGCTGGCCCCCCTCGTTGGTCACCAGGAAATCGCCGTAGCGCTCGAACAGGGATTTCCGGAAGAACCGCGCATTGGGCATCGGCGTGGCGGCGGGGTTCAGCCCAAGGCTCTTCCCGGTGAAATGCTTAATGCAGCGCAGGCCACCCGCCCCGTCCGCCTGCCACACTTTCGCTTCCGTCGTCACCATTTCCAATGCCGGGTCTTGCGCAAACGCCTCGCCGACCGCCATCAGCACGCCCGGCTCATACCAGTCATCGGCGTTGAGCAGGCCGATTACGCCGCCGGTGGCGCGCGCGATGCCTTCGTTATAGGCGGCATTGGCGCCGTCGTCGGCATGGCTGCGGACATAAGCGATATGCGCGCGGTAACGCTCGATCACCTCTCGCGTGCCGTCGGTTGAAGCGGCGTCCAGCAGCAGGTATTCCATATCCGGATAGGCTTGCGCCACCAGGCTCTCAATGGCGCGAGGCAGGGTGGCAGCCGCATTGCGCACGGGGGTGATGATGCTGATGCGCGGCAAGCCCATGTCAATACTCCACCGGCACGGGGTCCAGCGCCCGCCATAAATACCACGTGGCCACCGACCGCCACGGCCGCCAGGTTTCGCCCAGCTTCAGCACCGCTTCCTTCGGCATTCTTTCGCCGCCGTTATAATGCCGGTAAATTGCCTTCAGCAGGCCGAGATCGTCGATGGGAAACACGTCGGGCCGCAGGTAATGGAACATCAGCATCATCTCCGCCGTCCAGCGGCCCACGCCTTTCAGCTTCACCAGCTCGGCGATCAGCGCGTCGTCTTCCAGCTCCGGCCAATGCGCGATGCGCGCGCGATCGGTAAAATGCTCGGCTATGTCCCGCAGGTAGGCGATCTTCTGCTGGGAGAATCCCAGTTCGCGCAGCCGCTGCGGCGGCGTGGCCAGCAGGCGCTCCGGCTTCACCTCTCCCAGTTCGCCCACCAGCCTGCCCCAGATGCTGTCCGCCGCTTTCACGGAAATCTGCTGACCGGTAATGGCGCGCGCCAGCGTGAAGAACGCATCGCCGCGCGCTTTCATCGTTTCGCCGTGATAGGATCGGATAATGCCTTTCAGCGTTGCATCGCGTTTGGACAGCGCCTTGATCGCCTGGTCCCAGTAAGGAGGGTGGCTGGCGTCGCTCATTGCCGCAGACTGCCGCCGAACTCCCGGGCGGCTGCCACCACGGCCTGAGATACGGCATTGATTTCGGTTTCCGTAAGCGTGCGGTCGAACGCCTGCAACATCACCTTCACCGCCACTGACTGCTTGCCCGCCGGAATGCCCTGGCCGCTATATACGTCGAAGATCCGCACCGCGGTGATCAGCTTCTTATCGGCCGCTTTCAGCGCCTTGACGATGGCGGCGGCGGAAACGCCGCTATCGGTGAGAAACGCAAAATCGCGTTCTACGGCGGGATACGGCGATAATGTCAGTGCGGGCCGGGCCTTGCCTTTGGCGCGCGGCTGCGGCACGGCGTCCAGAAAAATCTCGAAGGCCGCCACGCGGTTCGCCTCACCGGTGAGGCCGTAGGATGCTACAATGGCGGGATGCACCTCGCCGAAATAGGCCAGCACGGTTTTGCCCAGCAGCATCGCGCCGCTGCGGCCGGGGTGATACCAGGAGGGCGCATCGGCGGTGATCAATAGATTGGCTGCATTCACCCCGAGCGCCTCCAGCAGCGCCGCAGCATCGGCCTTGGCGTCGAACGCATCCGGAATGCGCCGCGTGGGCTGAAAGAATGCGGACGCGTACGCCGCGCGCTCTTCCAACGTTCCCGTGCGGAGCCCAGCCGCCACGTACCGCTGCCCATCCGGCGCGGCGCTGTGAAACTGCAGCCCGACTTCGCATAGCCCCAGATCGAAATATCCGCGGAATGCATTGCGGGCGGCGGCATCCAGCAGATTAGGGAGCAGGCCGGGGCGCATGGCGTCCAGATCCGCGCTGATGGGATTCAGCAGTTTCAGCTGCGGGTCGGTAAAGCCGAAACGCCGCGACTTATCCTCCGCCAGGAAAGACCAGGTACACACTTCCAGCATTCCTCTCCCCGCCAGCACCCGCCGCGCCAGGCCGGCGCGCCGTTGCGGAAGCGAAAGCGCGGGGGCGGGGATGGCATCGGGTTTCGGCAGCGGGGTGGAGGGAATATGCGCATAGCCGTGGATGCGCAGGACTTCCTCCACCACATCCGCCTCGTCGCTCACATCGCCGCGCCAGGAAGGCGGCGTCACCTCCCACCGCTCGCCTTGGCGCGGCGGCATCTGGAATCCCAGCGCCTGCAAAATCGTTTCGCATTCGGAATCGTTCAGCGCAACTCCTCCCAGCGATGCCACGCGCGCCGGCCGGAAAGCGATGCGCCGCTGCCATGCGGGAGCGCCGCCCGCCTGCACCAGTTCGCTCATCTCGCCGCCGCAATATTCGTTGATCATGGCAAGCGCCGCTTGCGCCCGCGCCACCACGCCTGCGGGGTCCACCCCGCGCTCGAAGCGGTAGCGCGCATCCGAATGAATCTCCAGCGCGCGGCCGGTGGCGGCAATAGCGGCGGGATCGAACAGCGCCGCTTCCAGGAACACGTTGACGGTCTCCCCCGTCACGCCGCTTTCCACCCCGCCGATGATGCCGCCCAAGCCCAGCACCCGCTGCCGGTCGGCAATCACGGTCATGGAAGGCGTCAGCTTATAATGTTTATCGTTCAGCGCCTGCAGCTCCTCGCCCGGCTCCGCCTGCCGCACCACGATATCGCCGCGCAGCGTGTCGGCGTCATAGACGTGCAGCGGCCCGGCCAGGTCATGTGTCAGGTAATTGGTGATGTCCACCAGCGCGGAAATGGGCCGCAGGCCGATGGCTTTCAGCCGTTGCTGCATCCAGGCGGGCGACGGCCCATTTTTCACGCCGCGAATATAGCAGCCGACAAATTGCGCGCAGTGCGGCGTCTGAATATGCACGGCGATCGGCGAAGCGGCGGTGCCGCCCTGCTCCTTTAATGCCATTGGCTTCAGCGCACCGAGCCCAGCCGCCGCCAGGTCGCGCGCGATGCCGCGCACGCCCAAGCAATCGGCACGGTTGGGCGTCACCGCCACATCGATGACGGGATCATCCAGCCCCAGCGCCGCTGCCGCGGGCGAGCCCGGCTTCGCCGCCGGCGGCAGCTCAATAATGCCGTCGCCGGCGCCCTCCAGCTTTAACTCCTCGCCGGAGCAGAGCATGCCGTTGCTTTCTACGTCGCGGATCTTGGTTTTCCTGATGGTGATGCCGGAGCCGGGAATGAACACGCCTTCGCGCGCCAGCACCGTTTTTAATCCGGCGCGCGCATTGGCCGCCCCGCACACGATCTGCCGCTCTTCGTTGCCGTCGAACACGCGGCACACCTGCAATTTCGAAGCATTGGGATGCGGCGCCGCCTCACGAATTTCCGCCACGATGAAATCCTTCAGCGCCGCGGCCGGATCATCGATGCTTTCCACCTCCAGCCCGATCGCCGTCAGTTTCTCGCCGATGGCCGCAAGCGGCGCTTGCGTTTCCAGATGCTCCTTCAGCCAGGACAGCGTGAATTTCATAATCCCCCATAAACGGTGGGGATATGCAGCGGGGAAAACCCGTAATGCTTCAGCCAGCGCGCGTCGGATTCAAAGAAATCGCGCAGATCGGGAATGCCGTATTTCAGCATGGCCAGCCGCTCCACGCCCAGGCCGAAGGCAAAGCCCTGCCACTCGTCGGGGTCGATGCCGCAATTGCGCAGCACATTGGCGTGCACCATGCCGCAGCCCATCACCTCCAGCCAGCCCTCGCCTTCGCCGATGACGATTTCGTCCCGCCCCCGCCTGCAGCCGATATCCACCTCGGCGCTCGGCTCGGTGAACGGAAAGAAGCTGGGGCGGAAACGCACCGGCACGCGCTCCATTTCGAAGAAGGCGCGCAGGAACTCCGTGATGCAGCCCTTCAAATGCCCCATATGGATGTGCCGGTCGATGACAAACCCCTCCACCTGGTGAAACATCGGCGTATGGGTCTGGTCCGAATCGCAGCGATAGGTGGCGCCGGGGGCAATCACGCGAAACGGCGGCGCGCCCGAGCGCATGGTGCGGATCTGCACGGGCGAGGTATGCGTGCGCAGCACGGCGCCGCCTGCGAGATAAAACGTATCGTGCATCTGGCGCGCCGGGTGGGCTTCCGGAATGTTCAGCGCGGTGAAATTATGGTCATCGTCCTCGATGTCCGGCCCTTCGGCCACGGCGAACCCCCATTCGGCAAAAATGGCGGTGATTTCGTCGATTACCTGCGTCACCGGGTGAATGCGCCCGTGCGCTTCGGCGCGTGACGGCAGCGTCATGTCCAGCGTTTCGGTTTTCAGCCGCGCTTCCAGTTCCGCCGCCGACAGCTCAGCTTTCCGCCGCTCAATGGCCTCGGCGATGGCATCCTTCACCGCGTTCAGCGCCGCGCCTAGCGCTTTACGCTCTTCCGGGGCGGCCTGGCCCAAAGCTTTCAGCGCCTCGGTGATGCGGCCTTTTTTCCCCAGCCAGGCCACGCGCTGCTCTTCCAGCGCGGCGGAATGCTCGCTGGCGGAAATGGCAGCGAGAGCATCAGTGCGGAGTTGCTCGGTGTTTGTCATTCGTCCACGTCATACCGGCGAAGGAGGATGACAGATTAAGCGGCTTTCTTCTCCAGCGCGCCCTTGGCCTGCTGCGCCAGATGCGCAAACGCCTCCGGCTCATGCACCGCCAGCTCCGCCAGCACCTTGCGGTCGATGGCGATGCCGGCCTTGGTCAAGCCGCCGATTAACTGCGAATACACCAAGCCATGCTCGCGTGCGCCGGCGTTGATGCGCTGAATCCACAGCCCGCGAAAATTGCGCTTCTTGGTGCGCCGGTCGCGATAAGCGTATTGCAGGCCTTTTTCCACGCGCTCGTGCGCCACGCGGATGCAGCTTTTGGCGCGGCCCCGATAGCCCTTTGCCATCTTGAGCACTTTCTTGCGGCGGGCGCGGCCCGTGACTCCCTGTTTTACGTGCGCCATGGCTATTTTCCTCCATAAGGCATGAATTGCACGATGCGGTGCGTGTCGCATTCCTCCATGATGGTGGTGCCGCGCGCCTTGCGGATGAAGCCGTTGGTGCGCTTGCGCATGCCGTGGCGTTTGCCGGCCTGGGTGCTGATCACCTTGCCGGTGGCGGTGAAGCGGAAACGCTTCTTGCAACCGCTCTTGGTCTTTAATTTTGGCATTTTGGAACCTTTCATCAAATGGTTGTCTTATGTTGCCGCAGAGGCATGCCAACGCCCGGGCGGCAAAAAGGGACGGTATGTATAGGGCCTGCGCATGCCAAACTCAATTAAAATCGGCGTCAACCCTTTACATTTTAGAAGGGAAACCGGTTTTCCTTGCAATTTGCCGCCACCGCTCCATATACTGTAGCGCTATCATTGAATATAAGGAGAAATCACTTTATGGACTCTGGCAATCCTTTCGGACGCGGCCGGTTTAGCATGGCGGCATCGGCGCAAGCCCGCCCCGCCGTTGATTCGGGGCTGCGCGCCTACATGCTGGGCATTTACAATTACATGGCCAGCGCGCTGGCGCTGACCGGCATCGTGGCGCTGGTCGCCGCCCGCACGCCTGCGATCATGGCGGCGCTTTACCGCATGGGGCCGGACGGCGTTTTCGTGGGCTTAAGCCCGCTGGGCTGGCTGGTGGTGTTCGCTCCGCTGGGCATGGCGCTTTTCATGGGTTTCGGCCTGCAGCGCATGAGCGTGGGCACGGCGCAGGCGCTCTTCTGGAGCTTTGCGGCGGTAATGGGCCTGTCGCTCTCGTCGATTTTCCTCGCCTATACCGGCGCCAGCATCGCGCGGGTGTTTTTCATCACGGCGGGCATGTTCGGCGGCATGAGCCTCTACGGCTACACCACCAGGCGTGACATGAGCGG
>JAFATP010000190.1 GCA_019243895.1 Alphaproteobacteria bacterium | reverse complement strand
GAGTGGAGCCTGGGTTATCGTTATTTCGTCATGCAAGACCCGGAATATAATAGCCCTGCCGGAAAGCTGAAGCTGAGAAACCTGGATTCCAACAACGTCGAGCTGGGCGCGAAATTCCGCTTCTAGCGCATTTTCCCAAGGCACAGCCAGTTAACTGAATGATTAGCTGATCGCGACGGCCTGGGTGTGCCGGTGCAGCAGGCCCTCGATCTCTTCCGCCGCTTTTTCCAGTGCGGCTCCGTCCGTTCCGCGCACCACCAGGCTGACGCCCAGCCTGCCGTCCTTGATAAACGGATAACTGCCGATTTCCACTTCCCGGTGGCTATGCTGAATCTGCGCCAGCGCCTCGGCGATCATGCCTTCGGTGACATGCGCCGAAAGCGTGCGTGAAAGCAGGGGTGGCCCGCCTTTAAGCAAATGGCGGATGTCATTGAACATGGCGCGCATGATGACCGGCACTCCCGCCATGACGAATACGTTTTCCAGATAGTAGCCGGGGGCGGCGGAAACCGGATTGGCAATCAGCTCCGCCCCGCGCGGGATATCGGCCATTTTCAGCCGCGGCGCGTTCAGCCGCTCCGTTCCGTAATGCGCGCGGAGCGCCGCTTCCGCATCCGGGTGGCGCGCCAGTTCCACGCCGAACGCCTTGGCGATGCTGGCGCTGGTGATATCGTCATGCGTTGGGCCGATGCCGCCGGTGGTGAAGATGTAATCGAAGCGCTTGCGGCAGGCATTCACGGTTTCGACGATGGCAGCCTCATCATCAAGAATGACGCGCGACTCACGCAGCCGGATGCCCATTTCGCCCAGTGCCTGCGCCAGCCAATGCAGGTTTACATCCTCCGTGCGGCCCGAAAGGATTTCGTTGCCGATGATGATGATGCAGGCGGTGGGAGCGGCGGGAGACATGAGATGCAAAAACGATAATCGCTTGCTAAAATGCAGCTATTATAGCATTTTATGAGGAATAAACAGTAACGGAAAACGCGGCGGGCTGGCAAGTGAATTGTGCGAATAACCAGATACTTGAGGATGAGGAATACGAAGACCCGCGCGAGATCACGCTGCACGCCGAGGAAGATTTCGCAGGTATGCGCAAGGCCGGGCGGCTGGCGGCGGAAGTGCTGGACATGATCGTGCCGCACGTGCAGCCGGGCGTCAGCACCCTGCGGCTGGACGAAATCTGCCACGAATTTATCGTTTCTCACGGCGCGGTGCCTGCGCCGTTGGGTTATCGCGGCTATCCCAAATCCATCTGCACCTCGGTGAACCACGTAGTGTGCCACGGCATCCCCGGCGAGTATAAGCTGAAGGACGGGGACATCATTAATATCGACGTTACCGTGATCGTAGATGGCTGGCACGGCGACACCAGCCGCATGTATTGGGCGGGTGAGCCCAAAATTCTGCCCAGGCGCCTGACGCAGGTGACGTATGACGCCATGATGAAAGGCATTGAGGAGATCAGGCCCGGAGCGACGTTGGGCGATATCGGCCATGCTGTGCAGTCTTACGCGGAGTCGTTCCGCTTCTCGGTGGTAAGGGAATATTGCGGGCACGGTATCGGCAAGGTGTTTCACGCTCCCCCCAGCGTGCTGCATTACGGCAGGCGGGGAAAGGGCACGGTGCTGAAGCCGGGGATGTTCCTAACGGTGGAGCCGATGATCAACACCGGCGACTGGCGCACCATTCTTTCCAAGCATGACGGCTGGACGGTGACCACCCGCGACAAATCCTTATCGGCGCAGTTCGAGCACAGCATCGGCGTGACGGATGACGGCTATGAAATCTTCACGCAGTCGCCCAAAGGGCTGCACCATCCGCCGTATGCCTAAAAAGCTCTCCTCTCTGGAGCAGGCTGAAGACATGCTGGCGGAAGCGCCTTTGCTGCCCCTGGGGCTGGCGAAGGCCAAGCCCCACCACACCGGCCACCGTTCCCGCCTGCGCGCGAGGTTCCTGAAAAGCCCGGAGGCGATTCCGGATTACGAGCTGCTGGAGATCATTCTCTTTCCCGCCCGCCCGGTGGGGGACGTCAAGCCGCTGGCCAAGGCGCTGCTGGCGCGGTTCGGCACCCTTTCCGAGGTGATGCATGCGGAGGTGCACGCGCTGAAAGAGGTGGAGGACATTAACGATGCGGCGGTGGCGGCTATTAAAGCGGTGCAGGCCGCATCATTGCGCCTGCTGCGCGAGGAAGCGGCAAGCAGGCCGGTGATTCAAAGCTGGACGGCGCTGATGGATTATTGCCGCATGCATCTGAAGCATAAGAAGCATGAGGAATTCCATGTGCTGTTCCTGAACCGGAAATTCGGCCTGCTGGCCGATGAGATGCAGCAGCAGGGCACAGTGGATCATGCGCCGGTTTATCCGCGCGAAGTGGTGAAGCGGGCGCTGGAGCTGGGCGCCACCGGCATGATCCTGGTGCATAACCACCCCAGCGGCGACGCCACGCCCAGCAAGGCCGATATCGATATCACCAAGGCGGTGGCGGATGCGGCGCGGCCGCTGCACATCACGGTGCACGATCACCTGGTGATCGGCGCGCGGGAGCCTTTTTCCTTCAAGGCGCACGGACTGCTGTGAGCGTCTGGGGTATTACCGACGGCAGCGCCGGCATGACCGCCAATGTGAAGGCGGTGCTGGAAGCGCTGGGCCTGCCATACGTGCTTAAAACCTGCGTGCGCAAGGCGCCCTATGTGTGGTTGCAGAACGATTATTGCGGCCACGCACTCAGGCAGCTTACGCCGGAGAGCGATGCCCTGATTCCGCCGTGGCCGCAACTGGTTGTCACTTGCGGCAGGCGCTCGGCGCCGCTCGGCGCCGCCATCCGCCGCGCCAGCGGAGGCAAAACCAAGGCGGTACATTTGCAGCACCCGCGCATGCGGCTGAATGCATTCGACCTGGTGGTGCCGATGCAGCATGACCGGGCTTCCGGTCCGAATATATTCCCCACGCACTTTGCCTTGCACCGCATTACCCCCGCGCTATTGCAGGACGCGGCGGCACGCTGGCAGCCGCGTTTCAGCCATTTGCCGCGGCCATATATTGCGGTGTTGATTGGCGGTTCCACGCATCGTTACACGCTGACGCCCCGGCGGATGGAAAAGCTGGTGCAACAATTGGAGCAGGCGCGCAGCAAGGGAAGCTTGCTGATAACGCCGTCACGGCGAACGGGAGGGAAGAATATCGCTCGGCTTAAACAGGCGTTTATCGGTTCGGATGCATATGTGTATGATTTGAGCGGAGACAATCCCTATCTCGGCCTGCTGGGCCTCGCCGATTATCTGATCGTCACTGACGACTCGGTGAATATGATGACGGAAGCCGCCGCCACCGGCAAACCTCTTTATCTGCTATCGCTGCCGGATCATGTCGGCACCAAGCCCGCGCGGTTTGCGCAGATGCTCATCGCCAAGGGCATTGCACGGCCTTTGGGCGCGCCATGGGGGCAGTGGCATTATACCATTCCCGATGAAGCGGAGAGGGTGGCGCAGGCCATCCGCAAGCTTCAAGCCTAGGCGGCGCGGTTTAAGTTTTGGCTGGGCAGCCGCTCCGGAGAAATCATGCTTAAACGCATCGACTCCGGCAGATCGGCGTCGTAGAGCGGGTTGAAGCGTTCATGAAAAATCAGTTTTTCCGGCGCGAGCGGCGTAACGGCTTTCTCTCCCAGCGCGGCGGTGAGTTTCTGCGCGTCCAGCCGCGCCCATTGGCTGCAAAACGTGGCGTAATCTTCCGCCCTTTGCGGCGGCGCGGCCACGCCGATGCAGCGGCAGACGCTTTCCATCACGCGCCACAGATCCTTTTCGCTGCCGGGCATGCGGTCGTCCCAGAACTCGCTGCGCAAAGGCGCCAGCAGGGTGCCGTTGCCCAGCGCGGCGCGCTGGAACGCGATCTCGCGGATGCGCCGGTTCTGTT
>JAFATP010000146.1 GCA_019243895.1 Alphaproteobacteria bacterium | reverse complement strand
GCCCGATTGAAAACACGACGCGCCGCTCGTCCGCAAAGCGCCGAAGCGGCGCTTTCCTTGCGCAAGCAGGCGGACGGCGCGCCTTCCGGCCTGCTCGGCGCCATCGTGAAGCGGCTGCCGCATTTCGAAAGCGTGGGAAACCGGCTGGAACGCGCCGGCTCTCCCTTGAACGCCCAGCAGTTCAGCTTCCGCTGCCTGCTGGCCATGCTGATCATCATCATCGGCACGCGCACGCTCGGGAAGCCGCTGCTGCTCGGGGTGTTCCTGGGCATCATCCTGGCGGTATGGCTGCCGCTGAAAGTGCTGAGCTTCCGCATCGGCCGCAAGCAGAAGGCGTTTCTGCAGGTGTTCCCGGACGCCATCGATCTCATCGTGCGCGGCCTGCGCTCCGGTCTGCCGGTGGCGGAATCGGTGAACCTGGTGGCCCAGGAGGTGCCTGAGCCGGTCTCCGGCGCATTCAAGCATGCCGCCAACACCATGAAGCTTGGCGTGTCGATGGAAAAGGCCTTGCAGGAAGTGGCCCGCAAGCTGAACTACACCGAATTCAACTTCTTCGTCACCTCCATCATTCTCCAGCGCGAAACCGGCGGCAATCTCTCGGAGATTCTCAACAATCTCTCGGAGGTCTTGCGCAAGCGCTACATGATGCGCATGAAGATCAAGGCCATGACGTCGGAAGCGCGCGCTTCCTCCATGATTATCGGCGCGCTGCCGTTCCTGGTGGGAGGGGCGGTGTCGGTAATGAGCCCGGATTATATCAAGGTGCTGTTCACCGATTACCGCGGCAACGAAGCGCTGGCGGTGGCGGCGGGCATGATGGGGTTCGGCATGTGGGTGATGAACCGCATGGCGAAATTCGAGATTTAGCGAGAGGGAAATGCCGCAGGAAGGATACCCGCTGAATTTAAACATGCTGCTTCCCTCGTGGATGTCGGCGGATGATTTCTATGTGCTGGGCGCCGGCCTCCTGGCGGGGCTTGCCGTGTTCGCCATCGGCACCAGCTTCTATGAGCGCGACCGCGGCCAGATGAAGCGGGTGAAAATGCTGAAAGCGCGGCGCGAGGAGTTGAAAAGCCAGATGGGCCGTTCTCGCCGCCGCAAGAAGCCGGAAGGCGGCGTCAACCTGATGCGGCAGGTGGTGAACCGGCTGCAATTGCTGAAATCCGCGCAGAGCAAGCAGGTGCAGACGCTGCTGATCGAGGCGGGATTCCGCTCCAAGGACGCCATCGTGTATTATATGTTTTTCACCGTGGTACTGCCCATCGTATTCGGGGTGCTTTCCATCGTGCTGTTAGGGCTGCCCATCTGGGGTGCGGGCGCGCTGTCGAAATTCAAGATCGTGCTGCCTGTCGCGCTGCCGTACCTGGGCCTTAAGCTGCCCGCCATCGTGTGCAGGCGGGCGCGCAAGCGGCGCTATACGCGCCTGCAGCGGGCGCTGGCGGACACGCTGGATTTAATGACCATCTGCGCCGAGGCGGGATTAAGCCTGGCCATGGCGCTGGACCGCGTTTCGCGCGAGCTGGGGCTGGCCTACCCGGAAATGGCGGAGGAGCTGGCGCTGACCGCGATGGAGCTGAACTTCCTGCCGGAGCGCAACAAGGCGCTTTCCAACTGGGCCGACCGCGTGCAGATGCCGGAGATCCGCGGCATCGTCAGCGTGCTGATCCAGACCGAGAAATACGGCACGCCCATCGCCCAGGCCCTGCGTGTGCTCTCCGCCGAATTCCGCGAGGCGCGCATGCTGCGCGCGGAGAACAAGGCGGCCAAATTACCTGCGATGATGACGGTGCCGATGATTCTGTTCATCCTGCCCACGCTTTTCATCGTCATCGTCTCGCCCGCGGCGATCAAGATCATGAGCATGAAGTAAGTGCGAAGCCTTCTAGGGAGGAGTCAGGCCCGATTTTTCAGGAGGCTTTTTACCCGGCGGCGGAGGCGCACCCGTAGGAAGTTCATGATCCGCGACATGGTCGCCGCCCTTAATTCCGTGGCCGTCAGGAGGAACCGCATCTCTTGCCTCCTTTAAGTGCGGGGGTTCCTTATTATCCTTAGCGTCGGCCTTATCCTTCTCCCCGTCCTTTTCAGCGGCTTTGTTCTTTTGCAGCTCGTCTTGCTGGCCGATGACATCCAGAATGCCATCGTTGAAACGCGGTTTTTCACTTACTTCGCGCGCTTTCAGGTCTTCCAGTTTTTTCTTCAGCTCATATGAACCGGGGTCTTTAGCCGCATCTGGATTGGCATTCTCCAAGTCGTGAAGCTCTTTCCACTTCGCATCCGCATCCTTGCTGTGGGCTTTCTTCAATTCGTCGATTTGCTGTTGCAGCGCCTGGCGCTTTTCCCGGGCTGTTTCCGTAAGCCCCGCCGTCTCCGTTGCCTTGCCGTGGGCATCGGTTGCTAATATTTTTTCCTTGTCATAATCCTTATTATAAGTATCGCCCTTAAGCAGTTTTTCCGTTTCTCCGGTAGATTTCTCCGCCTTTTTAGCGGCGTCATCCGCGTTCCTGGCGTCGTCGATCTCTTTCAGCTGCGCTTCAAGCGCCAATATCTTTTGATCTTTATTCGCCTCGTCTTTTCCCTTCCGGTCGGCGGCCGCCCAATCGCGCACCTTGTCCTCATATTTCACCTTGGCGTCCAACGCCTTTTTATCACGCTCTATCTGCGCCTCCAGCGCCTTTTCCTCGCGGATCACGGCCACCTGGTCGTTAATTTGCGCCCATTTCGGATTCCCACCCGGATATTTTTCGTATGCCATCAGCTTATCGACGAACTGCGGGTCTGCCTTCTGCAATGCTTCCAGCTTGGCATCCGCCTGCTTCTTGGCTTCCTCCGCTCCCATCTTAGGGGTGCCATCGGGATTTTCCCCGGCCCTTTTTTGGATATCCTGCGCTTCCACTTCCGCCGCATAAACAAGGAGCGCCTTTTTTTCCTTGTCGGTTAATTCCTGGCTGGCGGGTTTTTCCGGTTGCGGCTGCCCTGCGGGTGCAGGCATAGCAGACGCGTTCGCCGCGCGGTTTTTATCCGCCCAGTCACTGATAAGTTTTTGGCGTTCGCCTTTCTCAGCATCCGTATACGACGGGCCCGCTTTTAGAGCAGTATCCAAATTAACGAGTTCGTCGCGCGTTTTGGGGAGCTTCGCGGCCAGGGAAGTTTCCAATTCCTGCGCTTTTTTCAGCGTCTCTTGCGCCGACGCGTTAATCT
>JAFATP010000020.1 GCA_019243895.1 Alphaproteobacteria bacterium | reverse complement strand
CGCGACGGCGATAAGAAACGTTACGGCGGCAAGGGCGTTTTAAAGGCGGTGGCGCATGTGAACGGGGAAATCGCCGACGCCCTGCTCGGCATGGACGCCTCCTCCCAGCTGAAAATAGACGGCGCCTTGCTGGCGCTGGACGGCACCGACAATAAATCCCGCCTGGGCGCCAATGCCCTGCTGGCGGTGTCGCTGGCGGTGGCCAAGGCCGCCGCGGCCTCCGCCCGCCTGCCCCTCTACCGTTACATCGGCGGCGCGGACGCGCATATTCTGCCGGTGCCGATGATGAACATCATCAACGGCGGCGCGCATGCCGACAACGCCATCGACATCCAGGAATTCATGATCATGCCGCTGTCGGCGGCGAATTTCGCCGAGGCCGTGCGCATGGGCGCGGAAGTCTTTCACGCGCTGAAGGCCCGCCTGCGCAAAGACGGCCTCTCCACCGCCGTGGGCGACGAGGGCGGATTCGCCCCGGACATCGGCAGCGCGCGCGCGGCGCTGGATTACATCCTGCGCGCCGTTGAGGATGCCGGTTACGCCCCAGGCAAAGACGTGGCGCTGGCGTTGGACGCCGCCGCCACCGAGTTTCACCGCGAAGGCCGCTATGAGCTGAAAGGCGAAGGGAAAACCTATGACGGCGCCGGGCTTCTTTCCTATTATGAGGCCCTGGTCAAATCCTATCCTATCCTTTCCATCGAAGATGCCATGGCCGAAGACGACCGCGAAGGATGGAAGGCCATCACCCGGGCGCTGGGCGGCTCGGTGCAGCTGGTGGGGGACGATCTCTTCGTCACCAATCCGAAGGTGCTGGCGCGCGGCATTCAGGATGGACTTGCCAACGCGCTGCTGGTGAAAGTCAACCAGATCGGCACGCTTTCCGAGACGCTGGCCGCCGTGCAAATGGCGCACCGCGCGGGCTACCGCGCCGTGCTTTCCCACCGTTCCGGCGAAACCGAGGACGCCACCATCGCCCATCTGGCCGTGGCCACCAATTGCGGCCAGATTAAAACGGGATCGCTTTCGCGCTCTGACCGTCTCGCCAAATATAATGAGCTGCTGCGCATCGAAGAGGGCCTGGGCGCCCACGGCGTTTACGCGGGCGCGGCGGCACTCGCTCACGGCCCGAAAGCGTAACATAGAACGGCCGTCATTCATCTACGGGCGGCCGAACCAGCGATTGTTTAACAATTTTTCAAGAAATTGCCGGTATATTTAGCCACTGTAGTTAATGGAGTGGCCATGCCCAGAACGTATAAAGATTTAGACCATACTGAGCGAGCCGCGGTGGAAGCCCATATTCGCAAAGTAGAGCGCGCGGCGGCAAAAACAAATCCCGGATGGACCGGAGACATGGCGGAAAACCAAAAGAATACGCTTAGGGCTACTCTCGCCGGCAATCCCGATGCACTGGCTAATGCCGTACGAAAGTACGACGGTCAGTTTGGCTTGAGCGAAAAGACGGACTGGAGCGGCCGGGTGACAGGCGACCCCCGGCAAACACCCCGCAAGTTTCACTGGTAGTGTTCCTTTCTTTATCACCCGGTTCCGCATAATCGCTTGCAATTCGCCGCCGGCGCGATACGCTTCCCCTTCATGTTGAAGCAGATGACGTGGCATCCGGAGTCGTGGCGCAATCTGGCGCGGCCCACCCTGCTCGCACTGGCGATCTTCTATTTAGGCTTTCATGCCGTCAGCGGCGAGCGCGGGCTTTACGCATGGTTCCGCGAAAGCCGGCATTTGGAGCAATTGCAGGGCGAGCTTAAAGCCGCCGTGGCGGCGCGCGAGGCGTATGACCGCAAGATCCGCCTGCTGAAGCCCGACTCCATCGACCTGGACATGCTGGACGAGCAGGCGCGACGCAGCCTGGGCTTTGCCGCGCCGGACGAAGTGGTGGTGCTGCAGCCGGATCAATAATCCGTGTCCGCGCCGCCGGAGTTCACGCCGCTCTCCTATTGCCGGATGATGGCGCGCCGCTATGCGCCGGACCATCTCCTGCACGCGCTGGCGCTGCCGGGACAAGCGCGGGACGCCGTGCTGCCGCTGATGGGGCTTGCCGCCGAGCTTGAGCATGTGCGGGAGGCGGCGAAGGAACCGATGCTGGCCCAGCTGCGCTACGCCTGGTGGCAGGAGCAGGTCGACCACCTTCACGCGGGCAATGCCCCGCCCTCGCATCCTGTGCTGCAAGCGCTCTCGCCGGTAATCATGCTGGTGGAAAACGCCGCCGTGGATGCGCTGATCGCGCAGCACCGCCAAGCCCACCCCGCCCCCGCTTCGGAAGCCCGGCACGCGCTTGAGGCGGCGTGCGAGGATCTGCTGGCGACGGCATGGCCGGAAGCGCTGCCGCGCTGGCGGAAATCCGCCGCCATCATCGCCCGTCACCGCGCGCGGTTCGGCGCCCGGCGGCAGACATGGCTGACCCTTAGATTACTGTTTTCCTAGCTCTGCAAGCATCGCCCGGTGCGCTTCCGGGCAACATGCCGCCGCCAGCGAGCCGTCGGAATCCAGCGTCAGCGGCTTGCCCCGCCAGTCGGTGATAACGCCGCCCGCGCCTTCCACAATCGGCACCAGCGCGCAATAGTCATACGGCTTCAGCGCTGCATCCACCACCGCGCCGACGCAGCCGCTGGCCAGCATGGCGGAAGCGTAGGCGTCGCCCCCGGCGATGGCGGAGGCGCAGCGCGCGCGCAGCTTCGCATAAGCCGCGGCCTGCGCGGGCGTGAAATAATCCGAGGAGGTGGTGGCGAGCACCGCGTCTTCCAGGCGGCGCGCCTGCGCCCGCACGCGCTCGCCGTTCAGCAGCGTGACGCCGCCCGCCTCGGCCGTCCAGCGCTCGCGCAGAAACGGCTGGTCGATCACTCCCAGCACCGGCGCGCCGTCCAGGCAAAGCGCGATCAGCGTGGTGAAAGTGGGATATCCCGCCAGGAAGGCGCGCGTGCCGTCAATGGGATCAAGCACCCACTGCCAGCGGCTTTCCGCGTTTTCCCGCGCATGCTCCTCGCCGAAAATGCCGTGATCGGGGAAGCGCGCGCGGATCAGCGCGGCCATGGCGGATTCCGCCGCGCGGTCCGCCTCCGTGACCGGGCTTGAATCGCCTTTGCGCTCCAGGTTCAGCGGCTTGCGGAACCGCGCGCGCAGCACCTCGCCTGCCGCATCGGCCAGCACATGCGCCAGCGCCATTTCCTGCGAAGAAGTTGTTTCGTTGTGCGACATCTGATGGCAATCTAGCGGGTATGGATTCGGATATCCACCCCAACATCGCACCCTGGCTGGCGCGGCATCCCCCGGTTCCGCTAAGCGCGGCGGGCGCGGCGGATTATGGCACCCGCGCCGCGCTGCTGCCGTTCGCGCGGCGGGGCGAGGTGCGGGAATACCTGGTGATGCGGCCCGCGGCCAAACGGCCGGAGCTGGGGCCGCCGCCGTTTCAAATCGCCAAGGGCAAGCGCATGGCATGGATGAACGGGCGCTGGGCGGATGCGAAAACTCCGCCGGCGGATGCGGAAATCGAGGAGCTGCCGATGGCGGCGCTGCGCGAAGGCCGGGAAGAGCTGGGAGTGCTGCCGGAGCATATCGCGGCGTGGTATGATTGCGGCGGCTTTCCTTTTGCCTCCGCCCGCACCGGCGCGACCAAACGGATGCGCGTATATGCCGCAGCCGTGGGCAGCCGGGAAGAAATTCTGGCGCATGCGCCCGCCGCAAACACCACGGCGGCGCGGCAATGGATGACGCTGCCGGAGTTTACGCAATCGGGCCGCGCGGATCATGCGGCCATCGTGGCGGAGATTGAAACTCTATTGAAAACAGCAACCTAACCCAATTGACACCGCCCCTTCTTTGTGGTTAACTGATAGTTTCTGACTCTAGAGAGGGGGTAACGGTTAGTGGTTGAAGTTGTAGTACGTGACAATAACGTGGATCAGGCCTTGCGCGCGTTGAAGAAAAAAATGCAGCGCGAAGGGCTTTACCGGGAAATGAAACTTCGCCGACATTACGAAAAACCCTCTGAAAAGCGCGTGCGCGAAATGAGCGAAGCCCAGCGCAGGCAGCGCAAGCTGGCCCGCAAAATGGCGGATCGCGACGATTAAACTCCGCTAGTATCATCTTAGCGAAAGCCCCCGCGGGGGCTTTCGTTTTTCAAGGCATTCGCATCGTTCGGTTACGTTAGGTGGTTAGGATAACAGTGGCCGGCCACATGATTCTTCGATCAATCGAGCGCAAACGGCGGGCGCTTACCCGGCAGACATAGGCTTTCATGCCGCAATCGCGGCGGTAACGCACGGCCTAACGGTCATCGCGCGCCAGCAGGGCACACCCCGCTGTGATATAAAGCCTGCCTGCCGCTTGCCATGCAATGAGCAAGCGCATCACCGTAAGCCCGGCGATTGATCCTCGCGTCGGGCTTTGACGAATTCGTATTGCTGTGCGCACTTCTGTTAGGATATATCCTAAATATCGGCGCGCGGAAGAGGAAAAATGCACCCCGGTCAGAAATTTCTGGCCTGTCACAAAACCTTCATTGGGCGGAGAATCCCCCTTCGGCTATAGTGGAATGGCTGATAATTCCAGGAGGAATCCCCATGGCCGAGCATCCCCCTTCCGAAACCATTCTCAAAGCCCAGTCAGGACTGGCCGCCGCACTGGACATGGACCCCGGCTGCGTGACGATCGGCACTGGCGATGCACCGCCCGAAATAGAGGCCGTCACGTTCTGCGGTGGCGCGGAGCGCACCAACCTGCTGCTGATGCTGCACAAGACGGGCTCGGATATAGACCAACCGGCGATGGAAAAGGCGCTGCTGAAGCAGTTCGCCGATATTGCTCCCCTGGCCGCGGTTGCACGCACGAAAAGCGATGAGGAGCTGGCCTGCGAAGTGGGCGGCATGCTGAAGCAAGCCGTGTGCGGCACGGATTTCAATGCCAAGCTTTTGGAATGGCCGGGATTCGACCCCGAAGTAATGAAGCAGACCGCTATGGCGGATTATGCGGTGAGCGACGTGAGGCCGGGCGCTTACGGCATAGAAATGGATGTGCATGTGCCGCGCCAGGCCGCCAAGGATGAGGATCCCAAAAAGCTTCAGGAACGGCTGGCCGAAAGCATCAGGGCCCGGCTTCCCGCCATTCAGGCGATGCTGGCCGACCGCGCGGAGAAATATATCAAGACCAATTTGCTGAAAGAGGGCAAAGGCGAGCAGGAAATCGCCGATGCGGCGAATGATGCCCGCTGCAAGATGGAGAAGCTGACCATCAGCGTCAATGTCACCGAAAGGAATAGCGTGAAGATTACCCTGCGCTCCCCGGATCAGGCCGAAGCGCTGGCCCAGGCTCCCGCCATTTACGCGGAGCCGGACAACGGAGCCGAGCTGCGCGCCACCAACCCGCTGCATGCGCTTTCCAACCAGATTACCAAAGAGGAACCAAGCCCGCAGCTGCACAAGGCGCTCAGCCGCTCGTTTCTGTTCGCCGGCGAAAACGCGATGGAAATGTTTCCCGCCGTTGCCGGCACCAATGACATCAAAAACGCCGTCGCCAAGGAATTACGGCGCGTCGAGACGGCCAACCCGGAAAAGAAAGCGGCGTTCGCGGCGATTCTTGCCTCACCGTTATTCAAGAACCATTGGGCCGCTCCCGACAGTCCCGATGCCGCCCTGCCCTTGCCCGTCTTCAGGAAAGACCCCAAGCAGGCGGACATGATGGAAGTGTGGATTCCCTTGGCCAAGGATAAGGTAAAATGCACCGTGGAAGCGCTGGCGGCGCTGGCGCCGCAGCCGTCCTGCCCCCAGCCCATGGAACATGCGCATGCCGCGCCCGCCGCTGCCGTGCCGCCGCCGATGGATGTGAAGCCGATGCTGCTTGAACTGATGCAGCAGCTTATCATTCCCGCCGCAGGCGCGCCGGGGAATGTGGTGCTTCAACCGCAGGCCGCTCCTTCACGGGAAGCTTCCCAGCCGCAGGTCTACACCGCAGGATAAAAAAAGTGTGGGATTATGTATTTCGCAAACCCACCGCTACATCTAGACATGCCGCCGATCAGGCGTCATCCTTCGGCCCTCGCTCCGGTGACTGCTTCGCCACCTCGCTATGCACTTCTGCATGGGCACGTAATGCCTTTACGGCTGCGGTAGCTTTTTACCTCTTGCGATAACTGGCCAAACCATGTCGAGAATGCTGAACCTTTAGCGGAGCACTATGCTGCTTACACCGCGCTGGCGGGGCCACGAGACCCCGGAACATGGCCACGCTGTTCCGCGGTAAAAAGTCGTCCATTGCCTGGTATTACGCCGGCAAAGCGTTCTTCCGCTTC
>JAFATP010000141.1 GCA_019243895.1 Alphaproteobacteria bacterium | reverse complement strand
GGCTGCGAGATGCGATGAAATGCGCCGAAGCGCTGCACGATGCCCTCCTCGTCGGCCTTAACGAAATAGATGCCGGAGGCCAGCCACAGGCCGAAGGCCGCCGCCGCCAGCAGCAGCGCCAGCCGCGCGCTATCGCCGCCGGCATTGCCGCCGGAGAACATCTGGCGGAAGGTTTGGCGGCCCTTGCGCATCATTGCATCGAAGTCAGGACCCTGCGACGGCGGCTTGCTCCCGCCCCCGCCTCCGCTTCCCCCGGCGGGTGGGCGCGCCCACGGGCCTTGGCCGTGTCCGTTATCCTTGCCGCCCCAGGGCATGTATGCGTCAAACCTCCTCTGGCAATGCGCCGTGGCAGCGACTATATAACGCGCATGAGCACCCTGACAAGCGACAACATCCGCCACGCGCTTTCTGATGTGATTGACCACGACAGCGGCAAGGATGTGGTGAGCGCTGGCATGATTTCCGGCATCACCATCAGCGGAGCCAAGGTGAGCTTCCTGCTGGAGGTGTCGCCGCAAGACGCTGCGCGCAAGGCGCATTTGAGCCAGGTATGCGAGCAGGCGGTGCGGGCGCTGCCCGGCGTGGAAAGCGTGACGGTGGTGATGACCTCGGAAGCGGCGGCGGAAGCGCCGGCGAGAAAACCGGCGGTATGGAACATGAGCCCGGTGGAGAATGTGCGCCGGGTGGTGGCGGTGGCGTCCGGCAAGGGCGGGGTGGGCAAATCTACCGTGGCGGCGGGCATTGCTCAGGCGCTCTCGTCCCTTGGCCGCGCGGCGGGGTTGCTGGACGCCGATATTTACGGGCCTTCGCTGCCGCGCATGATGGGGTTGGCGAAGGCGGGCCGCCCGCAACTGGAATCGGGTGGAATGCTGCCGCACGAGGCGCACGGCGTGCAATGCATGTCGGTGGGATTCATCACCGGCGATGAGGCCGCCATTTTCCGCGGCCCGATGGTGAGCAAGACGCTCTCTCAGCTGTTGCGCGGCACGCGCTGGGGCACGCCCGGAAAGCCGCTGGATCTATTGTTGGTGGATATGCCGCCCGGCACCGGCGACGTGCAGTTGAGCATGAGCCAGCAAGTGCCGATGAGCGGCGTGCTGATCGTGACGACGCCGCAGGAAGTGGCGGTTAGCGACGCGCGCAAGGCGCTGCTCATGTTCTTGAAAGTGGGCGTGCCGGTGCTGGGGGTGGTGGAGAACATGACCGGCGAAGTGTTCGGCGCCGGCGGCGGTGGAAAGCTGGCGGAAGAATTCGGCGTGCCCCTGCTGGGTGAAGTGGCACTGGATAGCGCCGTGCGCAAAGCGGCGGATGCCGGCGCACCGCTGCGGCACGCAACCTTTTCCGCTATTGCCGCGGCGCTGGCGGCGTTCTAGGGCTCCTGTGGAGCGACTCAGCGGTCTTTAATCGACGTCCGTAAATCGCGCGGCATCGGCGCGGAGGCCGTGCTTTGCGCGGCGGCACGGCGCGAATGTTTTTTCTCGGTCCTGCGGGCGTGTCTTTCCGCGAAATGCTTGGGGGGAAGCTGATGCCACGCGCAGAAATCCTTCTGCCACAGCGGCAGCTCTGCCTCCGGCGATACTTCCCGCCATTTGGCATGGCCGTGCGCCTTCAGCCAGTCCATATGCATCACCAGCGCCTGAGTGAGCGCATAGCCGAGATGGCAGCGTCGGTAATGATTCTTTCCCGGCGTACTGAAATCATAAGTCATCAGCACCGCTCTTGCCGTAATAGTGTGCACCGGCTCGCTGACGAAAGCGTAATCGGCATGCGTCAGCTCTCCCGGCTGGTATTCCTCCAGCATGCGCGGGTCATCGAGCGGCAGGAAATGCACGTCGTGCAGCTGCTGCTGATAGCGTGCGTCTTGCTCGCCCTGCAGGCTTTCTAGATTTTTAAACAGTTTTACCGGCTTGCCCCCGACAATGAACACCGCGTCCGCCTGCCCGTCCAGCAACGCCAGCACACCTTCCGGCGGCGACTTGCGAATGGTTTCGGCGGGCGTCACCCCCGTCATGGACAGCAGATTCACCGCCGTCAGCATGTGGCCGCTGCCGTCTTCGCCCACCACCACGCGCTTGCCTTCCAGCTCTTTGAAACTATGGATGTTGTTACGTGCCAGCACATGCACTTCCTCCGCGTAAAGCGGCATGATCATGCGCAAATGCGCCGCCATCACGCGGGTGGACTCGCTCTTGGAGCGCCTCAGGAAACCCAGCACGTCGGACTGCACAATGCCCATCGCGGCATTTTCCTTGCTATTGATCCGCTTGATATTGTCCACCGAGCCGCCGGAGGGTTTAACCTCCACATTCAGCCCCGCTTCTTTTCCCACCTGGGCGATGTCGCGGCCGATGGCGATATAGGTGCCGGTCTTCGGGCCGGTGAGCAGGCTGATGTCGTCCTCGGCGCGGACGGTGGATAGACACAGCACCAGACAGCCTGCCGCGAGGGCGGAGATGCGCGTCGGACGCATGAGAATTCCTAATCCTTGCTTAAGATGGAAAGCAGGCGCTGCCGGTCATTAACGTCCATCGGACGATTGTCCGGCGGGGGCGCGGGGGGATGCGGAGCGGCGGTAACAGCCGGCGCGGCGGCGACCGGGGCTTGCCCGCCGTCCACGCGGGCGAGGCTCCCCACCAGCGATCCGCTGCCGCCCTGAATGGCAAGCACCGGCGCGGCGGCGGGAGCAGGCGCGGGCGACGCGACTTGCGGCGCGGTGATTCCCTTGGGATGCGGACGGGAAAAGAAATAGAATCCGGCCAGCAGCAGAACGATCGCCACGCCGAGCAAACCGAAATAATGATACGGCTTTTTCTCATCCGGCTGCGGCGTCGCGGGCGGCACCGGCAACGAAATGATGGTGGCGGAGGCCGGAGGAGGGCGGCCAACCTTGGGCCGCACCGGGACATTCGGCTGTGCTGACTTAAGCGTTGATTGCATATCGGGCCTGCATTAGGTTCCTACGTGATTAGGCGTCGTATTAAGCGAACGCGTTAATGTTATGCTAAACACTTATTACCATTTCCTCTAATGACGGACAATAGTAAATCATTAAATACGCTGGAGGCGCTCCTGGATAAGGCATGCCGCCTGGGCGCGGATGCCGGCGACGCGGCGATGATCGAAAGCATCGAGGTGCAGGCCTCGTGCCGCCGCCAGCTCCCCGAAGGCATTGAACGCTCGGAGAGCGCGGGTATTTCGTTGCGCGTGTGGTCCGGCGCGCGCCAGGCGATGGTGTCTTCCACCGACCTGGCGCAAGCGGCGCTGTTCGAGCTGGCCGAGCGCGCGGTGGCGATGGCGCGGGCGGCGCCGGAGGATCCCAGCTCCACCCTGGCGCCGGAAGCGCTGCTGGCGCGGCGGCTTCCCGCACTGAATCTCTATGATAAGGAAGAGCCGGCGTCCGATTGGCTGATGCGCCAGGCGATGGCGGCGGAGCAGGCGGCGCTCGATGTGCCGGGGGTTACCAACAGCGAAGGCGGGCACGCGGGCTATGGCGCCAACCGCATGAGCCTGATGACGCGGCCGCCTGGCGGCAGCGGATTCGCGCATAGCTACCGCACCACCATGCTGTCGCTTTCCGTGTCGGCGCTGGCGGGCGAAGGCACGCAGATGGAACGGGATTACGATTACGCCACGGTGCGCCACCGCGCCGATCTTCCCGCCGCCGAAGCGATCGGCCGCAAGGCGGCGGAGCGCGCCGTGAAACGGCTCCATCCGCGTAAAGTGCCGACGGGTGAAGTGCCGGTGGTGTTCGACCCGCGCAATGCCAAAAGCCTGCTTTCCTATTTCGCGGGCGCCATCAACGGTGCGGCGATCGCACGCGGCACCAGCTTTCTCAAGGAGAAGTTAGGCCAAAAAGTATTTTCGCACGGAGTGACCATCTGCGATGATCCGCACCGGCCGAGCGGCCTCGGCTCGCGTCCGTTTGACGGCGAAGGCGTGGCCAACCGGCGCATGGACCTGGTGGAAGACGGCGTGCTTGTCTCCTGGCTGCTGGATGTGCGCAGCGCCCATATGCTCGGGCTTAACTCCACCGGCCACGCCACGCGCGGCATGGCTTCTGCGCCATCGCCTTCCCCCTCCAATCTGTGGATGCAGCCGGGTGAGGAAGCGCCGGAAGCATTAATGGCCGATATTAAAGCGGGGTTATATGTGACGGAGATGTTCGGCATGGGGGTGAACCTGGTGACGGGCGATTTCAGCCAGGGCGCCGCCGGGTTCTGGATCGAAAACGGCGCGCTCGCCTATCCGGTGTCGGAGCTGACCATCGCCGGCAATTTAAACGAGATGTTCGCCGCCGCCACTCCCGCCAACGATCTGGAGTTCCGTTATGCCATCAATGCGCCCACTGTGCATGTTGCGCGCATGACCGTGGCGGGGACATGAAACGCTCTTCCGGCCCTTCGCGCCATTCCGCGCGTTATTTATTAATGCGGCTGATGCGCGAACATGTCTGGCGGTATCGCAAGCGCCTGAGCCTGGCCGTGTTCTGCATGGTGGTGGCGGCCTGCATGACGGCCGCCAATGCCTATATGATGCAGCCGATGCTGGATCGCGTATTCATTGAAAAAAACCGCACCATGCTGGTGGTGGTGCCGGCGGCGGTGCTGCTGATCGCCATCATTAACGCCGCCGCTTCGTACGGCCAGGCGTTTTCCATGCGCTATCTCGGCCAGCGCATTATCGCGGATTTGCAGACCCGGCTGTTCGGCCATTTGATGCAGAGCGATCTCGCACTGTTTCACGATCAGGCGTCGGGGCGGCTGATCTCCCGCTTCACCAACGACATCCAGATGCTGCGGCAGGCGGTTTCCACCGCGCTGGTGGCGTTGACGCGGGAAATGCTCTCCATGATCTTCCTGATCGGCGTGATGGTGTATCAGAGCTGGCAGCTGTCGCTGGTGGCGGCGGCGGTGTTCCCGCTGGCGATCTACCCGGTAATGCGTCTGTCCAAGCGCATGCGGAAACTGGCCGACGGGGCGCAGGTGCAGCTGGGCGAGTTCACGGCGCGGCTGGACGAAGTGTTCCAGGGCGTGCGCACGGTGAAAGCGTATAACCGCGGCCATTATGAGGAGCTGCGGGCGCGCGGCATCATCGAGGGGTTGTTTTCGCTCTATTTCAAGGCGGCGCGCGTGCAGGCGGCATCGTCGCCGCTGATGGAAGCGTTTTCCGGCTTCGCCATCGCCGCCGTCATCGGCTACGGCGGCTGGCAGGTGCTGGAGGGCGTCACCACGCCGGGGGCGTTTTTCTCCTTCGTCACCGCGTTCATCATGGCGTATCGCCCGGTGAAGGCGCTGGCGGGCGTCAACACCACGCTGCAGGAAGGGTTCGCGGCCGCCAGCCGGCTGTTCGACGCGCTGGACACCATGCCGCGTATTAAGGACCGGCCGGGCGCGCGGCCGCTGGTGGTGCCGCACGGGCATGTGCAGTTCACCGACGTCAGCTTCCGTTACGCGGCGGATGCCGCCGGGGTGGAGCATATCACGCTCGATATTCCTTCCGGCAAGAAAGTGGCGCTCGTCGGGCATTCCGGCGGTGGCAAGACGACGCTGTTCAACCTGATGCTGCGCTTTTACGAAGTGGATGACGGCACCATCGCCGTCGACGGCCAGGATATCCGCAGCGTGACGCTTTCCAGCCTGCGGGAGGCGATTGCCTATGTGCCGCAGGAGACCGTGCTCTTCGATGACACCGTGCGCGCCAACATCGCCTACGGACGGCTGGACGCCTCGCCGTCGGATATTTACGAGGCCGCCATCGCCGCGCATGCGGAGGAATTCATCATCCGCCTGCCGCAGGGGTATGACACGCTGATCGGCCCGCATGGCGTGCGGCTTTCCGGCGGGCAGCGCCAGCGCCTAAGCATTGCCCGTGCCATGCTGAAAAATGCGCCGATCCTGCTGCTGGACGAAGCTACTTCCGCGCTTGATAACGCCTCCGAGCGCATGGTGCAGGAGGCGCTTTCCCGTCTGATGGAAAACCGCACTACGCTGATGATCGCGCACCGGCTTTCCACCATTATCCATGCCGACCTCATTTATGTCATCGAGCAAGGAAAGGTGGTGGAATCCGGCACGCATGCCCAGCTGCGGGCCAGAGGCAACGCCTACCACCGGCTATACGCCGAGCAAGCCGCCTCATGAGCTATGCGCTTTACCGCGCGGCGACAGGAGCCATTTCACCGCTGCTTCCCGCCTATCTGCATTGGCGGTTGCGGCAGGGCAAGGAGGACGGCGCGAGGCTTGGCGAGCGCTTGGGGCATGCGTCGCTGGCGCGGCCCGAAGGTGCGCTTTTGTGGCTGCATGCCGCCAGCGTGGGCGAAGCGGTGGCCCTGCTGCCGCTCATGGAAACGCTGCGCGGCCGTTACCCGCCACTGCACCTGTTGCTTACCACGGGCACGGTTTCCTCGGCGCGGCTGATGCGGGAGCGATTGCCTTCCGGGGTGCTGCATCAATTCGTGCCGGTGGACTCGCCGCAGGCGGTAGGCCGGTTCTTGCGGCATTGGCGGCCGAATATCGGCTTATGGGTGGAATCGGAGCTGTGGCCCAATCTTGTGATCGGCGCGCACAGGCAAGGCTGCCGCATGGCGCTGGCCAACGGGCGCATGTCGGCGCATTCGTTCCGCCGCTGGGCCCGCGCACCCCGCGTGATGCGGCGGATGCTGCGCTGCTTTTCATTCATCGCCGCGCAAAGCGAGGCGGATGCGGAGCGCTTCCGGCAGCTGGGCGGCGCGGCCGAGGCGCTCGGCAATCTTAAGTATGATGCGGCGACCTTGACAGCGGATGCGGAAGTATTAACTCGTTTTGCCGCGCGAATTGAAGGGAGGGCGGTATGGCTCGCCGCCAGCACGCATGACGATGAGGAAGAACGCGTTGCTGAAGCGCATACCATGCTGCGCAAGGAATTCCCGGCGCTGCTGACGCTGATTGCGCCCCGGCATCCGCAGCGCGCCGAAGCGATCGCCCGTCAGCTTGCGGCGAGAGGCGTGCGCGTGCAGCGGCGCACGCAGATGGCTGAAATCGGCGCCGATGCGGAAATCTACATTGCCGACACGCTGGGCGAGATGGGAATGTGGTATCGCTTAAGCCGCATCGCTTTCATCGGCGGCTCCCTGATTCCGCACGGGGGGCAGAATCCGCTGGAGGCGGCGAGGCTCAGCTGCGCCATTCTTTTCGGGCCGCATATGGAGAATTTCGCTGAGATCGCCGCCGGGCTGGAAGCGGCGGGCGCTGCGCTGAGGGTGCGGGATGGGGGCGCGCTCGCCTCCGAAGTGGGCCGCCTGCTGCACGATGTGTCGGTGCGCTCAGGCCTGGGCATGCGCGCGCGCATCTGGGCGGGGGGAAAGACCGGCGCCAACGCGCAGCTGGTGGCGAGACTGGCGCCGCTGATCGAGGAGACGCTGCATGCACACGCCTGAATTCTGGCGCGAGAAAAATGCGGTTTCCACGGCGCTGCTTCCCGCATCGTATGTCTATGCGCTTGGGTTTTTTCTGCGCCGCGCGTGCGCGCGGCCGGAAAAATTGCCGGTGCCGGTGATCTGCATCGGCAATTTAGTGGCGGGCGGGGCGGGAAAGACGCCGCTGGCGTTCGAAGTAGGCGAAATGGTGAAAGCGATGGGTCGCCGCGCGTTCTTCTTAAGCCGGGGCTATGGCGGGAGCCTGCAGGGGCCGGTGCGCGTGTCGCCGCAGCACAGCGCCGCCGCAGTGGGAGATGAGCCGTTGCTGCTGGCGCGTCTGCTGCCGACCATCGTCGCCAAGAACCGCGTGGCCGGAGCGAAGGCGGCCATTGCCGAAGGGGCGGAGGTGATCATCATGGATGACGGATTTCAGAATCCCACGCTTGCCAAGGATTTCTCATTGCTGGCGGTGGACGGCGCGTATCGCTTCGGCAACGGACACCTGCTGCCCGCCGGGCCGCTGCGGCAAAGCGTGGCAGACGGGCTGAAACGCGCGGATGCGGTGGTTACGCTCTATGCCGCGCTGGCCTTGCCCGGCGATGTGCCGGTTTTCCAAGGAAGGCTGATCGCCCCGGCGGGGTGGGAAGGAATGCGGGTGTTCGGGTTTGCGGGCATCGCGCATCCGGAAAAATTCAAGCTGACATTGAAGGCGATGGGCTGCACCCTCGCCGGTTTCACGCCTTTTCCCGATCATCATCCGTATGCGGAAACCGAGCTGGAGGGCTTATGGAAGGAGGCCAAGGCGTCGGGCGCCAGGCTGGTGACCACGGAAAAGGATGCGGTGCGGCTTCCGCCTTCCTGGCGGGAGCGCGTGCTGACTGTGCCGGTGCGGCTGGAGATCGAGGGGAAGGAAGCGCTACGAGCGATGCTGCGGAAAGCGATGGGCGATGCGGAACGTTAAATATATCCTTCAGGCGGCGCTCTTTGCCGGGCTGATGCTGTTTTTCCGCGCATTGCCGCTGGAGACCGCATCCGCGCTCGGCGGATGGCTGGGAGGCAGGCTGGGCCGCCATTTGAAAACGCTTGTTCACGTGGCGCGCGTCAATCTGGCGCTGGCCTTTCCCCAGAAGAGCGTGGAGGAGCGCGAGGCGATCTTAAGCGCCATGTGGGCCCATCTGGGGCGGCTGGCGGGGGAATTTCCGCACCTGCCGGGCAATGCGCTGCTGAACCGCATCAGCTACGAAGGCTTGCATCACCTGCCGCCGCCGGGCCAGGTGGCGCTGTTCGTCTCCGGCCATTTCGGTAATTGGGAGCTCACCTATCCCACCGCGTTTGAGCACGGCGTGCCCAT
>JAFATP010000277.1 GCA_019243895.1 Alphaproteobacteria bacterium | reverse complement strand
TGTGATGCGCTTTTGCCTTGTTCTTCTCGGCGCGATGCTGATGCCGCAGGCCGCGTATGCCGCGGAGGGTTTGACCGTGGAAGGCAACCGCATTCTTTATCATCACCAGGCGGTGCGGCTGCAGGGGGTGGCGGTGGGTGACCCGCTTCTGGCGCGGCAAGGGCGCACGCCGGAGGATTACAAGGTGATTGCGCGGGAATGGAACGCCAACGCGGTGCGGTTAAGCATTCACCCCTCGACCTGGCGGGACATCGGCCGCCTGGAAGTGATGAAACGGCTGCAGCAGGAAGTGCGGGCGGCGCTTGACGCCGGATTATTCGTTATCCTGGCATGGCACACCATCGGCGTGCCTGACGGCTATTATCAGCCTGCTCCCGAAGGCCTTCCTCCGGACGCTTACGACACCAATTTCGCTCTGGCGCAGGATTTCTGGCGGCATATGGCATGGCAATTCGGCGCGGACGGGCGCATCTTGTTCGAGCTGTGGAATGAACCCGCCTTCGCCGCGCTGCCGGAAGACGGCGGCTCGCGCTGGATGCAACTGAAGCCGTACTGGCAGCAGCTCATCGCCGTCCTGCGGCAGAACGGCAGCGCCAATATCGTGCTCGCTACCGGCCGGCAGTGGGGCTATGTGCTGAAAGACATCCCCGACAATCTATTGGAGGATGCCAATACGGCCTATAGCTGGCACGTGTATCCCGACAGCGACAAGCGCGGGGCGGAAGGATGGCGGGAGAATTTAAGCGGGCTGGATAGGATAAAGCCGGTGGTGGTGACCGAATGGGGGTTTGATCCGGAAGGGACAAACGGCCATCAGGGCACGGCGCAAAGCTTCGGCAGCGCATTCCGGGAGGTTCTGTTAAGCGGCCACGCCCTGCATTATACCGCCTGGTGCTGGCACCCCACATGGACGCCGCGCATGCTGCAATCGGACTGGCGCACTCCCACCGAATTCGGCCGTTTCGTGAAGGAAACGCTATGGCAATCGTCGCCCGAAGCGCTGGTGCGGCCATAATTAACGAAGAGTAAACAATGTACACGTAAACTGAAGATAGCGAGCAGCGTGCTATGAAATCATCCGTGATTATCGGCATCAGCGGCAGAGACTCCGTCTCCGCCTCCGTGCGGGCGATGGCAAAAAAAATCGAAGAAAATAACGCCGCCGCTCTGGTGATATGCGAGCATAACGGGCGCCAGCCGGAGGAGGATTTCCGCTGCATTGACGGACTGGTTGTGATGGGAAACGACAGCGACATTAATCCCCGGAAATACATCCACCGCTACCCGGAAGGTCATCCCAACCGGCGCGTGCATCCCGCCACGCAATGCGAGTCACGCTGCCCGCACAGCACCGCGCGCGCGGATTATGAGGAAGCGATGCTGAGCATGGCCCTGACGGCCCGGATGCCGATCCTGGGCATCTGCGGCGGCATGCAGCGCTTAAACGTGTTGTGCGGCGGCACGCTGCACCAGCACCTGCCGGACATAGTGGGGCACAACAAGCTGGCGCAGCAGGAGCACGGCATTGATCCGGCCACGGCGGTGGTGCCTATCCTGATCGAGGGCGGCACCGCGCTCGCGGGAATCGCCGCCGATATCCCGATGCCGTTCACCACCAGCCATTGTTCCGCACGGCCGAAAGTCATCATGGAAAACAGTATGCACCATCAGGTGATAGACATGGTGGCGCCGGATTTGAAAGCCTGCGCCCTGTCTGACGCCATTCCGTTACCGGGCGGCGCGGCGCGCTTCATCGTGGAAGCGGTGGAGGCACATCCGCAAGGCGTTTATAAAGACCAATTCATCTTGGGCGTGCAGTGGCATCCGGAATTCAGCGCCAGCCCTATCGGCGTGCGCATCGCGCGCCATCTGATCCGGCAGGCCGCCGCCTTTGCCGCGGCGAAAGCTTGCGATGGATAATTTATGGCGGCCCCGCTATATGACACTTTGGTAATGCGGAAGTATAAGCCGGGTAATCCTTGCCGCGCTAAGCATGAATACCGAAGATTTGGCGCGGCTGGAACGTAAAAGCAAGGCGAGGCTCTTAATGAAGGAAAAGGCTATGAAACGATTTCCTCTTGCCGCCGCGGCGGCGGTAACGGTATGTGCGGTCGCGCAGGATGCGCTGGCGCGGCCCTGGCATGAATATGGGGGCGTCTATGTCGCCCCGGCCTACCCGGTTTATGCCCCTGCGCCGGTTTATGCTTACCCCGCTTATCCCCCGCCGCCGGAATATCCTGCGTATCCGCCGGCATATGCGCCGGGCCCGGTTGTCTGCACGCAGGAATATAATCCGCTGCCGATGATTTTAGGAGGCGTGGCCGGCGGCGCGGTCGGCAGCACCGTCGGCCGGGGCAGCGGCAACGCAGCGGCCATTGTGGGCGGCGCGCTGCTGGGGGGCATGCTGGGGGGGCAGTACGGCGCAGGGGTGCAGCATTGCGCCCAGCAGGTTATCGCCACCGCGCCGCTGAACGCGCCGGTGACATGGTATGGGCCCGACTCCAGCCAGTATTATGCCGTGACCCCGGTGCGGGAATACCGCGCGGAAGGCAGGTATTGCCGGGAATATCAATCCGTTATTACCGTGGGCGGCCGCCGGCAGGAAACATATGGCACTGCCTGCATGGACCCGGACGGCAAATGGCAGATCATGAATTAATGCGGTGTAGAAACCTGCATTGAAGAGCACCGCCGGCCTAAAAATCCTTTGCCATCGGCGTGTTTTCCTGTATCACAGAACCCTCGAAACTTTAAGAGGCAGGTGAGTCATGGCGGTACCCAAGAGAAAAGTCAGTCCTTCCCGGCGCAACATGCGCCGTTCCCATCACGCACTGAAAGCGGTCACGGTGGGGGAGGATAAGACTACCGGCCAGTTGAAGCGTCCCCACCATGTGTCCGCCGACGGGTATTACAACGGCCGCCAGGTGACTACCGCCAAGGTTCGTCCTTAGCGCGATTAAGGTGCTAGTGTGAAGCCGCTTACGCTTCCGCTTGTGCTGGACGCCATGGGAGGGGACAATGCCCCCGCCTGCGTCCTTAAAGGCGCGTCTCTTGCATTGGTGCGCCACCCCGGCCTGCGCTTCCTGCTATGCGGAGATTCCGAGCGGCTTGAACCTCTACTGGCCGCCATGCCCCCACTTAAGGCCGCCAGCAGCATTCTTCACACCACTTCCGTGATTGCGATGGACGAAAAACCGTCCGTGGCGGTGCGGCAGGGCAAAAATTCCAGCATGCGGCTTGCCATCGACGCGGTGCAGGAGGGCAGGGCCTTCGGTGTGGTCTCCGCTGGCAACACCGGAGCGCTGATGGCCATGGCCAAGATCGTGCTGCGCACGCTGCCCGGCATCTCCCGCCCCGCGATCGTCGCCACCTTTCCCACGCTGCGCGGCGAATGCGTGATGCTGGACCTGGGCGCCAATGTCAGCTGCGATGCGCGCGACCTGCTGCATTTCGCCATCATGGGCGATGCCTATGCCCGCGCCGCGCTGGGCCTCAACCGCCCGAAGATCGGCCTGCTCAATATCGGCTCCGAGGACCAAAAAGGTCATGAGGCGCTGCAGGAAGCTGCCAACATGCTGCGCGAGCATGGCGGCGGATTGGACTTTCACGGGTTCGTGGAAGGCAATCACATTCCAGAGGGCACCGTGGACGTGGTGGTGACCGACGGCTTCACCGGCAATGTGGCGCTGAAAATGGCCGAAGGCACCGGCCGTCTCATTCGCGCCTATATGAGAGACGCCTTCACCAGCACCTGGAGCAGCCGCTTGAGCGCGCTGCTGGGCAAGCGCGCGCTGACGGCGGTGCGCGACAAGCTGGATTCGCGCAGCCGCAACGGCGCCATGTTCGTGGGCTTAAACGGCATCGCGGTGAAAAGCCACGGCCGGGCGGACGCCTACGCCTTCTGCAACGCCATCAGCGTGGCGGTGGATCTGGCGGCGCACGATATCAACCATAAGATCATCGCCGAGCTGGCCTGCTACGAGAAAAGCACACCCGCCTCGGCGGAGATCCTGCCGGTGCAAGAGGCGCTGCGTTAGCATGAAGCGCGGCGTAATCACCGGTGTGGGAAGCTATTTGCCGCGGCGCGTGATGCTGAACGCGGAACTGCCCGCCTCGCTCGACACCAGCGATGCGTGGATCGTGGAGCGCACCGGCATCCGCCAGCGTCACCTCGCCGCAGACGATGAGCGCACCTCGGATCTGGGCGCGGCAGCGGCGCGGGCGGCGCTCTCCGATGCGGGCTTGACCCCGGAGGCGATTGACCTGATCGTCGTTGGCACTACGACGCCGGATGAAACCATGCCCGCCACCGCCACGCGCATTCAGCATAAGCTCGGCATGCAGCGCGCTCCTGCGATGGACGTCAATGCCGCCTGCTCCGGGTTCGTCTATGCGCTGACGGTGGCCGATAGCCTGTTGCGCTGCGGGCGTGCCACGCGCGCGCTGGTGATCGGCGCGGAAACCTATTCGCGCATTCTGAACTGGGAGGATCGAGGCACTTGCATCCTGTTCGGCGACGGCGCGGGCGCGGTGGTGCTGGAAGCGGCGGAGGAAAGCGAAGCGGCGGGAAGGGGAATGCTTTACGCGCATATCGACGCCGAAGGACGCTACGGCGATCTGCTGGCCACCACGGGAGGCGTTTCCGCAACGAAGGAGGCCGGCACGCTGACCATGCAGGGCAGGGAAATCTTCCGTCATGCCGTGGCCAAGATGTCGGAATCGCTGGAGGCGGGGCTTTACGCGCTTAGGCTGCGCGCAGAGGATATCGACTGGCTGGTGCCGCATCAGGCCAACTGGCGCATCCTGGCCAGCGTGGCGCAGCGCGTGGGCATCCCCGAATCACGCGTGGTCTCCACAGTGGCGCTGCATGCCAATACCTCCGCCGCCTCCATTCCGCTGGCGCTGGCCGCTGCGAAAGCGGACGGGCGGCTTAAAACCGGCCAGTTAGTGGCATTGGCTGCACTTGGTGCTGGACTTACCTGGGGAAGCTGTATTATAAGATGGTAAAAAGCGAAGCCGTTCAAGCTGTTGACATTTTAAGCTAGAGAGAGGTAGGAACCCATATGACCGAAAAAACATTAACACGAGCGGATCTAAGCGCAGCCGTTTATAAAGATTTAGGGCTTTCCATGCAGGAATGCAGCGCCCTGGTGGACGCCGTGATTGATGAAATGTGCCTGGCTCTGGAACAGGGCGAGATGGTGAAGCTCTCCTCCTTCGGCACCTTTTCGCTGCGCAAGAAAAAAGAGCGCGTCGGCCGGAACCCGAAAACCGGCGTGGAAGTGCCCATCACCTCGCGCACGGTGCTGTCGTTCAATGCTTCCAATCTTCTTAAATCAAAAGTCAACGGCACCCTGGCCAAGAAATTCTAGTTCGTGGCAATGGCCTCCGTGCAACCTTCCGCAAAACCAGCGCTTCCCGAGCCGGATCTTTTCGAGCATATTGAACCTCGCCCGGAAAAACGCCGCGCGCCGGTGAAAGAAATGCAGGAAAAGAAAACCCTGCACGCCTTTAAAACCATCAGCGAGGCGGCGCGGCTTCTGGCGTTGCCGCAGCATGTGCTGCGCTTCTGGGAAACCAAGTTCAATCAGCTGAAACCGCTGAAGCTGAAAGGCGGGCGGCGCTATTACCGGCCGCAGGATGTGGAAACGCTTCTCACCATCAAACACCTGCTCTACAAACAAGGCTACACCATCCGAGGCGCGCGGAAAGCCTTCGCACAAGCACGCAAAGCGAAAGACGTCATGCAGAAATCAACCTCCACGAAAGCCAAGCCGCGCAAGCCTGCGCCGGATATGCACGATACGCCCTTATTCAAGATGCTGGATGCGCCGGAAAAGCCTGCCGACGTGCAGGATCGGCGCAAGTCGCTGCAATCCATCCATGACGAGCTGCTGCGCCTGCGCGAAGCGGCGCGCGAATTGATGGACGCCTGAGCCGGCGGCGCATCGGCTTAACGTGTATCCTTAAGTAATATGATCAACGTCATCAATTTCGGGTGCAGGCTGAACGCCTATGAAGGCGAAGTTATCCGCGCCGCCGCGGTGCATGCGGGGGTGCGGAATACGCTGGTGATCAATTCCTGCGCGGTGACGGAGGAGGCGGAGCGCCAGGTGCGCCAGGCCATCCGCAAGGCGCGCAGAGAGCATCCCGCGGCGCGCATCATCGTCACCGGCTGCGCGGCCCAGATTCACCCGGATGAGTATGCCGCCATGCCCGAAGTGGACCATGTGCTCGGCAACGGCGAAAAAACCGAAAGCGCCGCTTATGCCCGACTGCTGGAGGCGGGATCGGAAAAAGCCATCGTCAACGACATCATGTCCG
>JAFATP010000073.1 GCA_019243895.1 Alphaproteobacteria bacterium | reverse complement strand
GAATGAGAATAAAAAAAACCGGCCGACGCCGGTTTTAACGAAAGTGATCGACGCTATGGTTATACTGGCAAATAATATTGCGGTTCGGCGCCTTGTGCGGCAGCGCGGCGAGATGCCGGCGGCACCTGGAGAGGAGCCATCGAGGCGCCGCTCACGCCATACTGCTTCAAGTTGCCCGCTAACTGCGTCGCCTGCTGATAAGGCGACTGCGTTGTAGTGACCGGCAGCTGGTTGCTGTGCTGCATGGGAACTTGCGCATAATATTTAGCATTCAGCATGGTTATGTCATTCAGCATCATCTCGCGCCAACCGATGCCGCGCTCGGCGCAGGCCGCCGCCAGGGTTTTGCCCGGCTCTTCCGTCACTGCGATGGATTTGCAGAGTTCTGCGTTGATCACAGGATTATTCAGCATCTGCGTCAGCAGGGTCGGCGGCATGGGCTGGTTATGCTGACGCGCATCCACGGCCTTTGCAACATGGTTTTCAATCAGCTCTTCGATCGTAACGGGCTTACCTAAAACAGAACCGGCGGCCTGCTCCACCACCGCTACCACATTAGGATTCCGCATCGCCAGAACCGCCTGTTCCAATCCTTCCTTGCCGAAATTGCCCAACTGCTGCTCATAATTGGTCAGCGTGTTTATCAATCCTTCCACCCGCGGATGAAGCGGCATCATATAGTTGACGCCGAGACCGCCTGCCACACCAGCCGCAGCGCCCGCCACCATGCCAACCGGGCCGCCCACCAAACCCATCGCGCCGAAACCGAGCGCAGTGCTGACCACCCCGGTTGTTACGTCTTTCTGTAATGCTTCCGACTTATCTCCATCCTCGAAGCAATGATATAAGCCGGGATTTTTCTCGGCTAAGATCTGCGCTACATTGAGTTCCTTATCCGTGGGATCGTAGCCCATTTGTTTCAGCACCAACCCCGTTCTCGGGTCAGCCACGAACAGCTGGGTTACGCCATCTTCGCATTGAGCGCCGGAGGTCAGGCCGCCGCAGATTCCGCCTACCAGCGTCTGCACCGCGACGCCGCCAGGTATCACGAACGTGGCCGCGGTAGTGGCCATATTCAGCCTGCCGGAATTGGTATTCGGATCCATACCCAGCATGGCCAGCAGCGATTCCGCATCCAGACCTTGCTGTTCCGGTGCTGGCGGTGATTGCTGCGGAGCCTGCAATGAATATTCTTGCGGATTGTATGTCATCGCTATCTCCCCACTCCCGTAGATGTCAACGCCGGATCAACCGACCGTTGCGTGCGCGCGTGAAAGTCGCTCTCTTTGCCTCGCAAATGCCTTCTCCACCCCTCACCTTGGGCCGCCTGGACCGGTACATGCTCATGGGAATGAGCACCGGCATTTGTTGCCTCTACCTGCTCGTGATGCTTTTGCAGCTCCTCGATGCGCGCCAGCAGCCGCCCGCTGCCGATTTCGCGCACGATGCCGTCCACGCTGATTTTATGCGCCGCATGTTCATGCGCATAGATTTCCCCCAGCGCCTTGGCGAACTGGCTGTTTGCTCCCCCGCGCACTTTCAATTCCGGCACGACCTCGCCCAGGAAGCCGGCGATGGCGGCCGCGGGAATCAGTTCGCGGCGCGATTCGGTCTCGGTCAGTGCCATGTACGCGGGCATGATCGTTTCGCCCATCACGCCGCGCCACATCGAGCTGGCCATGTTGAAGGCGATCATTAGACCGAGGTTGCCCAGCTTTTCGCTGATGGTCATGCGGATGTTCATCGCGTTATTGGCGAATTCCGCGACGGCCGCCGGCCCGAATTCCTTCAGCATGCCCCAGCGCATGGCTCCCATCACCGCGCCTGCTTCCTTGTTGGGCATGCCGCTCAGCATCACGCTCATCCAGGAGAGGTTTTCCTCACGCTGGCCGGTGAGCGCGGCAGTCATGCGGCGCATGGCGTTCATCTTCTTGTTCAGGTCATGGCCGGTGCGGTAAGCGGACGCCAGGCCGAAAAACAGAAACGCGCCGTTTTGCAGCGTGCCGTGCATCACCGACGTGTCGGCCATTTTCTTCACCGCGTGGTTGCGCGTGTAATGCGAAAGATTGGCATATCCGTCATGCAGCATGTGCGACACATGCGCTTTCCCGGCGAATTTCTCCACGTCGCCCAGCAGGCTTAATGACCTGGTGTATCCCGCCTCTTTCAGCGCGCCGGTCGCCGCATCCAATGTTCCCCGGAATGCCGCGCCGTGCCCGGTATCCCAGGCGGAGGGGTGCTCCTGCAACACCGCGAGCACATTGCCCACCGCTTCTTTCGCCCCGGCGTGCGTCATCTGCCCGTGCAGCCCCTTGAGCGCTTCCACCTGAGGAGAGAGACGCTCCAGGTGGCCCTGCATTTTTCTCAGATGCGCATTGGAGCGCCAGTCCGTGAAGCCGGTGGCGTGCAGCGCGTCGGTGAACAGCGCCAGGCCGTTCATTCCCATCTGGGAGATGCCGCCGGTGATCTTCCCCACCAGCGGCAGCTTATCGCCGATCTGCCCGAAGGTGACTTCGGTGGGCATTTTGACCGCCTTGGCAATCCTGGCGTAGCCGCGTTTCTCCAGCAATCCCCCGGCAAACGGCGCAGCCATGCTGAAAACGAACGCTGGCATCATCCAGTTGTTGGCGGTATTTTCCACCAGGTCGAGGGTGGGGGTATCGCTTCCCGGTTGGGTCGGGGAAGGCTTTTTCCCTTTGGCATTGCCGCTGCGGGCGGGCGTGGCGGGCGCGGGACGCGTCAAGGCGAGCGCCACATCATCCGCGCCTGCGGCCAACGGTCTTACGATCTCTGAAACATCCACCATTCGGATGCACTACCCCGATTGAGAGTTTTACTACCTTACCAGTATAGCGGCAAACGGGGGGATTGATTATTAAGTTTTTATGACAGAAGGCAGAGGGTTAACTCCCCATGGCGTCATTAAGCCGGCAGGTGTAATTGAGGCTCAGACTCCAGTTTTTGCCGCTTGGCGTGATCGGCCATGGAAGCGTTGCGCGGCTTGATGGTGGCGGTGAATTTCTTCTGAGGAGCTTCCGCTTCCGCCGCCAGCGGAAGAGCGACAGGATATGGTTGCACGGCCTGCGCCAGGCCGGCGCCGTCTTCCACCGCCTTAACCACCTGTTTGAGCGCCGGAATGTCATAGCGGTTGGCGACTTCGATATACGCCGTCGTCTGCTCTATGTTGTCCGGCCGGATCAGGTTATTTCCCACCAGATAGATGAATTTCGCAATGCTGAAATCCGCATGCTCGTGTGGCGGCACATTGCGGTAAGTCTGGTTCATCAGGTCGGCCATGCGGGAAAAGACCGTCATGGCGTGCTCCCAGTCCGGCGTATCGCGTTCGCCGAGAAAAGAGCCTATCTTGCCGTCGGCGGCGTGACGTTCGTAAATGTCCAGCAGGTCGTGCGCCGTCATCTTGTCGCTGAAGCTGTCCGCGTGATTGATCTTGCGGTCGATGGCGGTCTGCAGCGCCTCGAACGGGCTCATCTTGCGCGATATGACATCGGAGAAAAGATACGCGGCATTGGCGCTGAGCCCGAAATCCGCGCCGGTCTCCGGGTGCCATTTATCCGGGTGCCACGCACTTTCGCGCGGCAGGTTCATCCGCCTGAAAAGCGGGCCCAGCAGGTATGGCGTGAAAAAGGCCAGGTTCACCCCGGCGCGGCGGGCGTTCCGGTGGAAATAATTATCCAGCGTCTGCTGCACCATCGTATTGCGGCTGTTACGGAAATCCCAAAAGTTAACCTCTTCCGGCTTCTTGTCGAATTCCCAGGCCAGGGCCTCGGCGTAGATCGTGCGCATGTCTTTCCATGTCTCGCGCGCGAAAATGAGTGTCACGCCTTCCATGACTGACCCGGCGAAGGCTGAATAGGCATGCTTGAGGGGAAAAGCCGTGTTCTTGCCCGGCTCCCAGCTTTGCCGCAGGAAGGGGCGCGGCGCATACCGCAGGCCGACGATCGCCAGCGCCGCCGCCCAGAAGGACGAGCGGTACTTATCGAAGCGGCCGTGAATCGGCACCGGCGGCTGATGTTGCTCTGGTGTGGCCTCGTTTTCTTTCCGTTCCGGGGCGGGGGTTGCCATCACGCCGCTCCCAGATGGGGTTTAACGTCGTTATTCCGCGCGCTCTTTTTGCGCCAGCCCCTTCCGTGTTCCGGCTCGTCCTCATCGGGCGTGTGAAGCCGCGGCCCGTCGTCGGCGCTTTCATCGCGGCTCATTTCATCGTCTTCATCCTTATCCGTATCCAAATCCGCGCCGCGGCGGCGCGTCTGTCGTTTCTCCTTGACGCGCATCACCGAATCCGGAACATCGCGCTGCGGGTCATCCTGGCGTTCCCTGGCCTCATGCTCCTTCTTCTCGGCGTGTTCCTTCTTCTCCACCATCATCTCTTCATAGCGCCTGGCAATGGCGCTCCAG
>JAFATP010000045.1 GCA_019243895.1 Alphaproteobacteria bacterium | reverse complement strand
GTACTCCACCCAGCGCAGCGGCGCCGCCTGACCTTCCGGCGCGCGGCTTTGGCGATAGGCAGGCAGCAACGGATTTTGAAAAAACGCGTGTTTGATGTCGGTCAGCAGCAGTTCCTGGTGCTGCTGCTCGTGATGCAGCCCCAACAGGATCAGCGACTCCATCTTCGATGCGCAACCTTCCGCAAGCAGATCTTCCATCGCCTCATCCACATGGGCGCGCCACGCCTGCACCTCTTCCACCCCCGGCCGCGACAGCAATCCGCGGCGATGCCGAAAGAACGGGGTGCCGAGCGCCTGGTAATACGAATTGAACAGGGCGGAAAATGCCGGATCAAAAGGGCGGTATGCCGCTTCGTGCGGCGCCAATACGAAAGTTTCGAAAAACCACGTGGTGTGCGCCAGATGCCATTTGGCGGGGCTTGCCTCCGGCATCGATTGCAGCATTTGATCTTCCGCCGAGAGGGTATCCGTCAAGCGCATGCTGAGCGCGCGTATGGAGCGATACTCCCCGATAAGCGGATGCGTCTGCCTTACGGATGCAAGCGATACGGGCATATTCTCCCCTTTATGGAACTTATACTAAAAATTCGATGGGGCAATCGCTCCTTACGCGGTTTTTATCTTGGCGGGACTTGCTAGCGGCGGCGCACTGATGCCGCCGCGCTCATACTTATGATGATTCATTCAAGGAGGGATTATGACAGGATTGAAATTTAAGCCGCAGCCGCAACATCAGGAGCACCAGCCCGGCCAGCAGGAGCGAATGAATCCCCCTCCGGAAAGCTTCATGCACCGCTACCGCGCGGCGGGCAAGCTGAAAGACAAGGTGGCGCTGGTCACCGGCGGCGATTCCGGCATCGGACGCGCGGTGGCCATCGGCTTCGCCAAGGAAGGCGCAGACGTTGCCGTTATTTATCTCGAGGAAGACAAGGACGCGGAGATCACGCGCGAGCATGTGGAAGCCGAAGGTGCCCGCTGCCTGTTGATTCGCGGCGATATCGGCGATCCTGCCTTTTGCCGCAGCGCGGTCGAGGAAACGGTTAGCCAGCTGGGCAGGCTGGATATTCTTGTCAACAACGCAGGCGAGCAGCACGTGCAGAAGCGGCTGGAGGACATTGCGCCGGAGCAGTTGGAGCGCACGTTCCGCACCAATATTTTCGCCATGTTTTATCTGACGCAGGCAGCGCTGCCGCATATGAGGAAGGGCAGCGCCATCGTCAACACCGCTTCCATCACCGCTTACAAAGGCAATGACGAGTTGATCGATTATGCCTCCACCAAGGGCGCGATTGTTTCTTTCACCCGCTCGCTTTCGCAATCGCTGGCGGAGCGGGGCATCCGCGTCAACGCGGTGGCGCCCGGTCCCATCTGGACGCCGCTGATTCCCTCCAGCTTCAGCGCCGAGGAGGTGGAGAGATTCGGCCAGAACACGCCGTTCAAGCGCCCGGGCCAGCCGGATGAAGTGGCGCCGAGCTTTATCTTCCTTGCCTCCGACGACGCCTCCTACATGTCCGGGCAGGTGCTGCATCCCAACGGCGGCACCATCGTCAACGGCTAGCGCATTATTCGAATAGGGCCGTCGATAAATAGCGCTCGGCGAAGGAGGGAATGATCAGCACGATCAGCTTGCCTTCGTATTCCGGCCTGCGGGCGATGCGGATGGCCGCGTCCACCGCGGCGCCGGAAGAAATGCCGCCGGGAATGCCTTCCAGCCGCGCCAATTGGCGGGCGGTGGCGAAGGCCACGTCGTTTTCCACCGTGATGACTTCGTCGATCTGTTCCTTATCCAGCACCTCCGGAGCGAAACCCGCGCCGATCCCCTGAATCTTATGCGGGCCGGGCGCGCCGCCGGAAAGCACCGGGCTTGCCGCCGGTTCCACCGCCACGGCGCGGAAGGAAGGCTTGCGCGCTTTGATGACCTGACTGACACCGGTGAGCGTGCCGCCGGTGCCGATGCCGGACACCAGCACGTCCACCTCTCCGTTCGTATCCTCCCAGATTTCCTCGGCGGTCGTATCGCGGTGGATTTGCGGATTGGCGGGATTTTTGAACTGCTGGAGCATATAGGCATTCGGATTTGTCGCCACCAGTTCCTCCGCGCGCGCAATAGCGCCTTTCATGCCCGCCGCCGCAGGTGTCAGCTCCAGCTCCGCGCCCAGATGCGTGAGCATCTTCCGGCGCTCGACGGACATGCTCTCCGGCATTACCAGCACCAACCGATATCCCTTGGCCGCCGCCACGAATGCCAGCGCAATGCCGGTGTTGCCGGAAGTGGGTTCCACCAGGGTGGTCACGCCGGGCTTGATCTTGCCGGCACGCTCGGCGGATTCGATCATGGCAAGGCCGATGCGGTCTTTCACCGATGCCAGCGGATTGAAGAATTCCAGCTTGGCCACCAGCTGCGCCGGGAGATTATGCTCCTGCTCCAGCTTGGACAGGCGCACCAGCGGCGTGGCGCCGATGGTATCGAGAATCGAGGGATAAATTTTTCCACGGAAACGGCTCATACTGATCTCCTGAAAAGAGGGTTAAATTCATATCGCAAAATCCAGCAGCGGTTCCAGCACCGGGCTGATGGCGGCAGCGCGGGCGCGGGCGACCAGGTCGGCAATGGTGATGGTATCCAGCGCCGACAGCATGGCCGAAAACGCGGGCTGCAATGCTTGGGCAAGCACAGGCTGGAAAGGGGAAAGCGGTTGATCCGGTAATCCCGGCGGCTGCAACACGCGTACCAGCGCGCCAACGGTAATATGTTGAGGCTGCGGCACCGAATAGCCCCCAGCGGCGCCGCGCACGCTGTGCAGAAAATTCAAGCGCACCAGCTGCTGCAACACCGGCTCCAGGGCGCGGCGGGAGAGATTGTAACGCTTGACCAGCGCCACCGCTCCAACGGGCCGCGCAGACTGGCCTTGATGAAACGCAACGGCAAGCAACGTTGCCAAGGCCAGGTTGGTGCGGGAATTTAACGGCATAGGCAAAGGAGCATATACCGTATTTTTCTATAATAACAAGATAAAAATGTGTTTACAAAACTTTTTTGTTATTTTATACCACGGATGACCCCCTAAGAGTGGATTCTGTGGCTTATATACCTTTTTTCCTAAACGTCGAGCCTGCCGACCGCATCGTCATCATCGGCGGCGGCGCGGTGGCGCTGGCCAAAACGCAAGCGCTGCGGAGCGCGGGAGCGGCGCTTCATGTGGTGGCGGAAAAACTGCTGCCGGAATTGCACTGGACCATCCAGCGGCTGGGCGGAACGGTGGACGTCAGCCTTTATGAAGCCCGTTTCTTGTATGGGGCGAAGCTGGTTATCGCCGCCACCAGCGATAAGGCGTTGAACGCCCGGATCCGTGCCGATGCGAGGGGTCTGGGCATTCCGGTCAATGTGGTGGATACCCCGGAGCTGTGCGATTTCATTTTTCCGGCCGTAGTGGAGCGGGGCGACATTCAGATCGCCATTTCCACCTCCGGCATCAATCCCACACTGGCGCGGCTGTTAAAGCGCCGCATCGAGCAACTGCTGCCGTGGAATTTCGCCGCGCTGGCGGCGTGGCTGAAAACCAAGCGCACCGCTGCCAGGCAGCAGATCCTTTCGCTGCAAAGTCGCCGCCTGTTCTGGGAGGACGTTCTGGAAAGCGCCATTCCCCAGGAAATTCTGGAAGGCAACCTTGCCAGGGGCGAAGCGCTGTTCGCCGAAGCGCTGAAGCAACAGCCTGAAGGAAAGCGGGCCGCGCTTTATTTGATCGGCGCTGGCCCGGGGCACCCGGACCTGATCACCGTCAAGGCCACGCAGTTGCTTGGCCAGGCCGATGTGATTTTATACGACCGGCTAGTTCCGCATGGCCTGCTTTCCCGCTACGCGCGAAAAGACGCGCAGGCAATCGCGGTGGGAAAAGAGCCGGGGCGACATCACAAAACGCAAGCGGAAATCGATGCCTTACTGGAGCGGCAGCTGCGGGCAGGCAAGATCGTGGTGCGGCTGAAAGGCGGTGACCCAGGAATTTACGCGCATAGCGCTGAGGAAATCGCCGTGGCGGCGCGCCTGGGCGTGCCGTATCAAATCGTGCCAGGCATCACCGCTGCGCTTGGCTGCGCCGCCACAGCAGGCATTCCGCTCACTGAGCGAGACGGCGCTTCCGGCGTGCGGTTCCTGACGCTTTATGACGAGCAGCTGCATGACGATGCTTTCTGGAAATCGCTGGGGTTAAGCCGCAAGGAAACGCTGGTGTTCTACATGAGCGGCAGCCGCCACCGGGCGGTGTGCGAGCGTCTGCTGCAGGCGGGATTCCATGCCGACACCCTCATGCTCGCCATTGAGCAGGGAACGACCCCTCAGCACGAGGAGTATGAGGCCACCATCGGCACATTTGCCGACCGCTACGAGGGTTTTTCCTTCATCACCCCTGCGTTGCTCATTGTGGGCGACGTGGTGCGCTGGCGCGCACGGCATCAGTGGAAGGAAGCGCCTTCCGAACGCAAAGCCTATTTCGCTGAGGATGCGCATGGCGGCATCTGAAGCGCTCGCGCAACAACTGAATGCGCAGTTGACGCCGCTGCCGTGGCAGGAGCGGTTGCGCGCACTGGCGGCGCATCCGGAGCTGCATACCGCCTTTTCCACCAGCTTCAGCCTGGAAGACCAGGCCATCACGCATAGCATTGCGACAAACGCCCTGCCCTTTCGCATCTTCACGCTGGACACCGGTAGGCTGTTCGAGCAGGTGCATGACGTGCACCGGAAAACCCGCGAGCGTTATGGGCTAGTCATTGAGACTTACTTCCCCGCGCGCGAAGCGGTGGAGGCTTTCGTCAACACTCAGGGCATCAACGGCTTTTATCATAACGTAGAAAATCGCCTCTCGTGCTGCCATATTCGCAAGGTGGAACCTTTGAATCGCGCATTGGCGGGCACCGACATCTGGATCAGCGGGCTTCGCCGCGAGCACTCTGCCCATCGCGCCACACTTCCGGTGGTGGAGTGGGACGCCGGCCACCGCGTGATTAAATGCTATCCGCTGGTGGAGATGAGTGAAGAGGAAGTGCGCGCGTTTTTATATGCGTATGAGGTTCCTTATAACCCGCTTTACGACCAGGGGTATCCTTCCATCGGCTGTGCACCGTGCACGCGGGCGGTGGCGGCGGGCGAGCCTGCGCGCTCAGGCCGGTGGTGGTGGGAGCAGGAAGGCACGCAGGAGTGCGGCCTGCATGTGAAAGACGGCAAGCTGGTGGCCGCCAAGGGGAAGCCGACCCATGCTTGACGCGGCCCAACGCAAACTGCTGGACCAGCTGCTTGCCTCCTTGAGCGCGGAACAGCGTGTCTGGCTGACCGGATATTTAAACGGGCTGACCCAGGATGCGGCGGCAGGCGCGGGCGCAAGCGCGGTGCCGCTGGCGATTTACTACGCCACGGAAACCGGAAATAGTAAGTCCGTCGCCCATGCGCTGGAGAAGCGCGCCAAAGCCGCCGGATTCAAACCGCGCCTGACGCCGCTAGGCCGTGCCAAGCCGGAGGAGTTGGGCGCAGTTTCTCCCGCCGTGTTCCTCACCAGCACACATGGCGAGGGCGATCCGCCGGAAATGGCGCGACGCTTTTTCGAGGCGCTGCAGCAGGCTTCCGCCATCTCCTTTGGGAATCTGCAATACGCCCTGCTCGGGCTGGGCGACCGCGCCTATGCGCAGTTCTGCCAAACCGCGGTGGCGCTGGACGAAGCGTTAAAAGCGGGCGGGGCCAAAGCCTTTCACCCGATTGCGCTTTACGATGTGGATTTTGCGGCGCATACCTCCGGCTGGATCGACGGCGTGCTGGCGGCCCTTACCAGCCTTACCGGAGCCAGCGCCGGCGCCTCCCATGCGGCGGCTAAAACGCACCATGCCGCGCCGGTGGACGGGCGGGGCTTCAGCCGCCTGTCGCCGCTAACCGGCGTCATCAAGGACATCGTGAACTTGAACGACGTCGGATCGCGCAAGGAAACTTATCATATCGAGATCGAATTCGCCGAGCCGCTGGCATACAGCCCCGGCGACGCGGCAGGCATCATCCTGCCCGCGCTGGCGGATGGCACGGTACCGGTGCCGCGGCTGTATTCCATCGCTTCCAGCCCATTGCTTTACCCCAGGGAACTGCATTTGACGGTGGCGCTGGCCAGCTATACCCAGACGGACGGCACGCTTGGATATGGCCTCTGCTCGCAGTTTCTGGCGCAGTTGCAACCCGGCGATGAAGTGCCGTTTTACGTGCAGCGCAATCTGCGGTTCAAATTGCCTGAGGACGATGCCAAGGATATCATCATGATCGGGCCCGGAACCGGCATCGCGCCGTTCCGCGCGTTCGTGCAGGAGCGCGCCGAGCGCGGCGCCAGCGGACGCAACTGGCTGTTCTTCGGCGAGCAGCACGCGCATTGCGATTTCCTGTATCAAGCCGAATGGCAGGAATTCGTGGAAAGCGGCTCGCTTTCGCGCATCGACCTGGCTTTCTCGCGCGATCAGAAGGAAAAAATATACGTGCAGCACCGCCTGCGCCAGCACGGGGAGTTGGTGATGGATTGGCTGGATAATGGCGCAAGCCTCTATGTGTGCGGCAGCAAATCCCCCATGAGCGAGGATGTGGAGGAGGCCCTGCTGGAGCTGGTGGCCTTGCGCCACGCCGATGCGCGCGGCTATTTAGACCAGATGAGCGAAGAAGACCGTTATGTGAAGGATGTGTATTAATGAACCAAGAAACCAAGCCTCAGCCCCCCTCGCCCACCGAGGGCGTGAAGGAAAGAAGCCGCGGACTGCGCGGCACGCTGGAACAGAGCTTACGCGATCAGCTCACCGGCCAGCTTGCGGCTGACGACCAGTCCGTCATTAAATTCCACGGCATCTATCAGCAGGACGACCGCGACCGCCGTGAGGCGCGCGAGCGCAAGAAGCTAGAGCGGGATTATTCCTTCATGATCCGCCTGCGGCTGCCGGCGGGTGAAATCACGCCTGCGCAGTGGCTGGGCATCGCGCATATCGCGCAGGCCAGCGGCAACGGCGTGGTGAAGATCACCACGCGCCAGACGGTGCAGATTCACGGCGTCATCAAATCGAAGATGAAACCCACCATGCAATCATTTGCCGCGCTTGGCGTGGATACCATTTCCGCCTGCGGCGATGTGAACCGCAATGTGCTGGCGGGCGCGCATCCCAGCATCTCGCCGTTTCATGCCGAGGTGCAGCGCTTCGCCGCCGCCATCAGCGAGCATCTGCTACCGAAAACCCGCGCTTACAGTGAAATCTGGCTGGACGGCGAGAAGCTGAGCGGCGACGAGCCGGAGGAAGACCCGCTTTACGGCAAACATTACCTGCCGCGGAAATTCAAGATCGCTCTCGTCATTCCGCCCATCAACGATACCGACGTGCTGGCCAATGACATCGGGCTGATCGCGGTGGAGGAAAAGGGAAAATTCACCGGATTCAACGTGGCGGTCGGCGGCGGCATGGGCACCACGCACGGCAGCCCGGATACTTATCCGCGCCTCGCCACAACCATCGGCTTCGTACCGAAGGATAAAACTCTGGAAGTGGTATGGCAGATCACCGCCATCCAGCGCGATTTCGGCAATCGCAGCGACCGCAAGCTGGCGCGGCTGAAATATACGGTCGACCGCATGGGCATCGAGCGGTTCAAGGAGGAGCTGCATACGCGGCTGGGATATGCGCTGGCGCCCGCCCGGGATGTCGCCTTCACCGCCCGGGCCGATCTGCTCGGCTGGCAGCAGGATCAGGAGGAACGCTGGTATTACACGCTGTTCGTGGAAAACGGGCGGGTGGTGGATGCCCCCGGTTACGCGCTGAAGACGGGGCTCTGCGCGCTGGCGCAATCGGGCCTGTGCGGGTTCCGCTTCACCGCCAGCCAGAACATCATGCTTACCTATATTGCGCCGGAAAACCGCGCAAAGATTCAGGCGCTGCTGGAACAGCACGGGCTGGCGCAGGCCGAGTTCTCGCCGACGCGGCAGGAAGCCATCGCCTGCGTGGCGCTTAACACCTGCCCGCTGGCGCTAGCCGAGGCGCAGCGTTATATGCCGAGCTTCATCACCAAGATCGAGGCGTTGCTGGAAAAACATGATTTGCGTGACGCGCCCATCAGCATCCGCATGACCGGATGCCCCAACGGCTGCGCGCGGCCGCATCTGGCGGAGATCGGGTTGGTCGGGCGCTCGCTGGGGCATTACAACCTGCATCTCGGCGGAGATGCGCTCGGGCTTCGGCTGAACCGGCTTTACGCGGAGAATCTGGATGAAAGCGGCATCCTGGCCGCGCTGGAGCCGCTGCTGGCGGCTTACGCGAAAGAACGCCGCGGCGGCGAGCGCTTCGGCGATTACATCGAGCGGAAAGGGATTGCGGCATGAGCGCACTTTCCCCCCATCTGCAATACCTGGAGGACGAAAGCATCACCATCATCCGCGAAGCGGTGGCAGGCGCGGCACGGCCGGTTTTTCTCTACTCCATCGGCAAGGATTCCTCGGTGCTGCTGCATCTGCTGCTGAAAGCGTACTTTCCCGGCAAGCCGCCGGTGCCGCTGCTGCACGTGGACACCGGCTGGAAATTCCGCGAGATGATCGCCTTCCGCGACGAAATTGCCAAGCGCCACGGGTTGACGCTGCACGTGCACAGCAACCCGCGCGGCAAGGAGGAGAATATCAATCCCTTCATCCACGGCAGCCGCGTGCATACGCAGGTGATGAAAACCGATGCGCTGAAACAGGCCCTCGATTATTATAAATTCGATTTCATTTTCATCGGCGCGCGGCGGGACGAGGAAAAATCCCGCGCCAAGGAGCGTATTTTCTCTCTTCGTAACCGCTTCCACGCCTGGGACCCGAAAAACCAGCGCCCGGAGTTCGGCCTGCTGTTCAACACCCGCCTGCCGCAGCATCACAGCATGCGTGTGGCGCCGCTTTCCAACTGGACTGAATATGACGTGTGGCAATATATCGCGGCCGAGAAGATTCCGGTGGTGCCGCTTTATTTCGCCAAGGAGCGCCCGGTGGTGCACCGCGACGGCGCCTGGCTGATGGTGGATGACGAACGCTTCGTGTTCCAGGAAAACGACACCGTCGAGCGCCGCAGGGTGCGCTTCCGCACGCTCGGCTGTTATCCGCTGACGGGAGCCGTGGAATCCGACGCCACTGATTTGGAATCCATCCTCCGCGAACTGGACGATCAGCGCCTCTCGGAGCGCGCCGGCAGGCTGATCGACCAGGACCAGGGCGCATCGATGGAACGCAAGAAACGCCAGGGATATTTTTAAGGATACGCCATGACTCACCGCCAAACCTTACACTTCCTCACCTGCGGCCATGTGGACGACGGCAAGTCCACCTTGATCGGCCGCCTGCTCTATGACATCGGCGCGGTGCCGGACGATCAGGTGCAGGGCGCGATGGTAGACGGTAAAGTGGATTATTCGCGGCTCACCGACGGGCTGGAGGATGAGCGGGCGCAAGGCATCACCATCGACGTCGCCTATCGCTTTTTCCGTTATGGCGGGCGGCATTACCGCATCGCCGACACACCCGGGCACGTGCAATATGTGCGTAACATGGCGGTGGCCGCCGCCAATAGCGATTGCGCGCTGATTCTGGTGGACGCCACGCACGGGGTACGCGAGCAGACGCTGCGCCACAGCAAGATCGCGCTGTTCTTCGGCATCCGTCATTTCATCATCGCGGTGAACAAGATGGATCTGGCGGGGTATGACGAGAGCCGCTTCAATAAAATCCAGGAAAGCTACCGCGACGGCCTGGGCGAAATTCCGGATGTGACGCTCACCTTCATCCCGGTCAGCGCCATTAATGGCGATAATCTCTCCGCCTCCAGCATGAATATGCCGTGGTATCGCGGCCCTAATCTGCTGGAATATCTGGCGGAGGTGGAAGTGCCTGCGCCACCCACCAGCAGCGTGCGCCTGCCGGTGCAATCCACCATCCGCCTGGAGGAGAAGCGCGGCTATCATGGCGTGCTGGGCGGCGATAATCTGCAGGCGGGAGACGTTTTGCATGTGGCCGATACCGGCATGCTCATTACCATTTCGGAGATTTACCACGGCGGACGCGCCACGGCGCGCGCCCTGCCCGGCCAGGCCATTACGGTGGTGCCGGCCGAGGAGGTGGATTTAAGCCGCGGCAACGTACTCTATGGGGCAAGCGCGCCGGTGCGCTATGCGGATGCGTTCACCGCCGCGCTGTTATGGCTGGACCCGGCGTTCGCGCAACTGGAAACGGTGCCCGCCATCATTAAAATCCATCATTGCGAAGAGCAGGCGGAGGCACAGATCAAAGTGCTGCGTGATCCCATCGCCGAGGCGCAGATCTTCACCGCCTCCCCCATCCCCATGGATGCGTACAGCACGCACCGGGCCACCGGGCTTTTCCTGCTGATCCAGCCGGAAACCGAAAAAGTCATCGCGGTGGGCACGGTGCAGTCGCTGCAAGGGAAGGAGTGGAATTTCTCCATCTGATCTGGTAATTGCATCGTTATGACGGTGACGATTTACCATAACCCTTCCTGCGGCACTTCCCGCACCGTGCTGGCCCTCATCCGCAATTCCGGCGAGGAACCGCGGATAATCGAATATTTGAAAACGCAGCCTGCGCCCGCGGAACTGGCGGATTTGCTGAAGCGCATGGGCATGTCGGCGCGCGAGTTGCTGCGGCCAAAGGAAGCGGCCTATGACGAATTAAAACTCGGTGACCCCGCGCTTAGCGATGCCCAGTTGATCGACGCCATGATCGCTCACCCTGCGCTGATGAACCGCCCCATCGTGGTGACGCCGTTGGGAGTCAAGCTGTGCCGGCCCGCCGAAGCGGTGCGGGAGATTCTGCCGCATCCCAGGCATGTGCTTTGACCCCATGTAGGCCCTGAGGTTTTCTATGCGGCAGGCACGGCCATTCCACAGGGCAGCGGCACTCATCCCCATTCTGCTTGCCGCTTGCGCCGAACGGCCGCCGGTGACCGATTATCCGCGAAGCTTCAGCCGGGCGTTGACCGATACGCAGGCAACGCCGCTGGGCATGGCGCTGGCGCCGGCCATTCATGCTCACTCGGGCCAGTCAGGCTTTTTCCTCCTGCCGCGCGGCAGCGAAGCATTGGACATGCGCCTGGCGGTGGTGCAATCCGCCACGCGCAGCCTGGATCTGCAATATTACAGCGTGGAAGACGACAGCACCGGCCGCGAACTTCTCGCCGGGGTTCTGCGCGCCGCCAACCGGGGAGTGCGCGTGCGGCTGCTGGTGGATGACTTGAGCCTGGAGGACATTGAGGATGTCGCGGAAGCGCTTAACCACCATCCTCTGATTGAAATCCGCGCTTTCAACCCGCCTGTCACCAAAGACCAGCCGCCCTTGTCGAAGGTGGCGAATCTTTTCAGCGACCGCGATCATCTGACGCGGCGCATGCATAACAAGGCGCTGATCGCGGATAACCAACTGGCCATCATGGGCGGGCGCAACGTGGGAAACGAGTATTTCGGCGCCCGTGCCGAATATGATTTCCGCGATTTGGATGTGCTGGTCGCCGGACCGGTCACGCAAAGCATCTCGCGCAGCTTTGACCGCTATTGGAACGGCGCGGAGGCGTATCCCCTGACCGCGCTTTCCGATGCGCATGGCGGCGCGGCGGTGCAGGCGGCGGCGCAGGAGGCAACGGATGCGGCAGCGGCGCTCCCGGGCCAATTGCGTCACGGAGACATTCCGTTGATCTGGGCGCCGGCGGAACTGGCGGCGGATGATCCGCTTAAAGTGGATGAACCGGCGGATGACACCGACAGCCGCCCCGCGAACCGGCTGCGGGCGCTAACCGCCCAGGCGGAGAGCGATTTTTTCATGATCTCCCCTTATTTCGTGCCGAAGGACGGCGGCGTGGCCTGGCTGGCGTCGCTGACCTCTCGCGGCATCCGCGTGCGCGTGCTGACCAACTCGCTGGCTTCGACGGATGTCGTGGCGGTGCATACCGGTTACAGCCGCTATCGCCCGGCGCTGGTGCAAAATGGCGTGGAGCTTTATGAGTTCAAGCCCTTGCCGGGCGAAAAGCCGGGTAAAACCGCTTCGCCCAGCGCTTCGATCTATAGCCTGCATGCGAAAGTGTATGTCGTTGACCGCAAGGATGTGATGCTGGGCTCGTTCAACTTCGACCCCCGCTCCGTGCACCTGAACACGGAGGAAGCACTGATCATTCACAGCCCGGCGCTGGCGGCGCAGATTGAGGCCGTGTTCGAACGGGCGACATCTCCCGCGCTAAGCTACCGCGTGGTGATGGACGGCGGAAAGCTGCAATGGATTACGGAAAATAACGGCCGGGAAATGCGCTATGATTCCGATCCCGCTCCGGGCGCGTGGCGCCGCTTTCTCAGCGGGCTTTACGCGCTGCTGCCGATTGAGAATGAGCTTTAGCCAATTATCATCCTTCTTTCTTAATAAAATCAACAATATTAGATGGTTATGTTGATGATGATTACCCGTGCGCGTGGTTACTTATATTCTTCCTCCCTAATAATGTCACAAAACCTTCAAACTCCTAATAGAAATCCTTGTTATACTAGTAAGATGGAAAAAGACCCTTTTTACATGCGTGTATGGGAGACCTTCGCCGAGACTTTTCGGGGAGTTGCCAAAAAGCAAGTTGATGAAATCTCCACTGCACTTGAAGAACGCACCAAAGGAGTAGTGCAAGCAGATGAAGTGCGTAAAGCTGCGCCATGGGTAGCAGCCACCGGAGCTGGCCTATTAGGTCTGGCGCTTTTCGAACCCATTACCCGCGTGGTCGGAACCGTTACCGGCGCTTTGCGTTCTGGGGTGAGCTGGCTGGAAAAGATTCCCGTGGTGGGTCTAGCGTTTATGCCCGTAGGCTGGGCCTTGGACATCGTCGGCGCCTTTTCAGGGCTAATCGTGGGCGGTCTCGGTGTTGCTGCAGCGTTTCTGGGCTTTGAATCTTCGGGTTCCCGTCCTCACGATGTTTCGCTATCACCGCAGAACACTCCTGCTCCTACTTATCTGCCTAAGATCGATCCTCCGGCAGAAGATCCGGAAATGAAAAAAAATAGAGAAAGAATAGAAGAAGCCAATAAAGAGAGGGAGCGCTCTGAGGAAAAACTGAAAGAGGAAATAGAACATCCTACTTCGGAAAGGCAGGCTTCTCGTCAGAAAATCGATGAGATGAGAAAAAAGCTCCGCTTAGAGGATGATAATAAGTTTGACGATTGGTATAAGAACACATTCAAGGAAGAGCCCAAGGAAGGCAAATATCCCCGGCTGACAGAAAGCGTCGTGAATGCAGCCATTGCGCATGTGAATGCGAAGTTCGAAGTCGGCAACGCAGAATTGGCGGCAGCCAATCGGGCAGAGATAGATGCGGCAAAACCTGGCATTGCTAGAAAAGTGACAGATTCTGCGTTTAGAGGAACAGAAACTGCAGCACGAGCAACAAGCGGGGCTTCTCTCTTTTTCTTATTTGCCCATCCCCTTATAGCGGGAGGCAGTTTTATAGCTAGCTCTGCAGCTCGCTTTACTGCGTTTTTAGGCCGGACGATATTAGGCCTAGACCGTGCCGAAGCAAAAGTAGAAGATATTAAAAATAGGCAAAATGCAGAAGCAGCCGAAAAGCAAAAAGAAATCAATGATAAGGCCGCCGAAGAAGTGAAAGCGAGCATGAAAGCGGCGGAAGACGCCCGAACGGCTGCGGCCAAGCCAGACAATGGCTCGACTGGCGAAACCAGCGGGCAGTCGCAGGCCTCCGATGAGCCAAAGACGCCGCCAAAAGCTCCGCCTGTTGAGACCACCAAGCCGGCAGGCCCGCCTGCTACACCTGAGCCGACCGCTTCTACACCAGTTGCTACGCCAATTACCTTTACCGGTGATCCCATTATTTTTGGTAATCGGGTCTTCCACCGCAGTATCGACGGACAATGGTTTGTGGAAGGCGATGCTCCGCCAAAAGTTAAAGGTTCTGTGCAGCCGTCGAATCTCCAGCCCGTGAACGATCCGCAGCTTGCTAATAAACT
>JAFATP010000026.1 GCA_019243895.1 Alphaproteobacteria bacterium | reverse complement strand
AGTGATGTGCACCGCGCCGCCCGCCTCGCCTTCCGGGGAAATCCGGTTCAGCGCGCCGCCGTGCAGCGAGGCATAAATGGCAGCCAGCATCTCCGCCAGCAAAATCGCCGCCACCAGCGCGCCCAGCGGCAGATAGCGCAGGAATCCCTGCCTCAGCTCCGCGAAATTGATGTTCAGCATCATCACCACGAACAGAAACAGGACCGCCACCGCGCCGACATAGACGATGATGAGAATCATGGCCAGGAATTCAGCGCCGAGCAGCAGGAACAGCCCGGCGGTGTTGAAAAAAGCGAAGATGAGGAACAGCACCGAGTGCACGGGATTGCGCGCGGCGATCACCGCCACGCCGGAGCCGAGCACCAGGGCGGAGAAGAAATAGAACAGCAACGTGGGAAGCAGCTCAGCCATGATCACCTGTATTTGTTGTCCGCCGAGATATTGGCCGCCAGCGCCGGTTCCCAGCGGTCGCCGTTGGCCAGGAGCTTTTCCTTGTCATACATCATCTCTTCGCGCGTGTAGGTGGCGAATTCGAAATTCGGGCCTTCCACGATGGCGTCCACCGGGCAGGATTCCTGGCAGAAGCCGCAATAGATGCATTTGGTCATGTCGATGTCATAGCGCGTGGTGCGGCGGGAGCCGTCATCGCGCGTTTTGGCCTCGATGGTGATGCATTGCGCGGGGCAGATCGCCTCGCATAGCTTGCAGGCGATGCAGCGCTCCTCGCCGTTGGGATAACGCCGCAGCGCGTGCTCGCCCCGAAAACGCGGGGAGAGCGGGCCTTTCTCATAAGGATAATTGATGGTGACCGGTTTTTTAAAAAAATAATGCAGGGTGATGCCGAGCCCCTGCAGCAATTCCACCAGCAATGCGGCGCGCGCGGTTCTATTCAGCCAGGCCATGGCCATCCTTTTCCGTTTTCCGCTCCAGCAATGCCTTGCGGAGCTTATTCTGATGATTGCGGATATACAGCAGAACGCCCAAAGCCACAACCCCCAGCACCATGTAAGAGATGAGCGGCATATAGTGCCTTACCAGCGCCGTGTTGCCGCCGATGAGATAACCCACGACAATCAGCGTCAGCATCCATACGCCGCCGCCTGCCGCCGTATAAAGGCAGAATTTCTTTAAGTGCATGTGCGCCAGGCCGGCAGGAAACGAAATGAAATGCCGCAAGCCGGGAATCAGACGCCCGGTGAGAATGGAAATCTCGCCGTGGCTGGCGAAGTAACGCTCTATCTTCTCCACCTTCTCGGGCGGGAAGAGCATATATTTGCCGTAAGCCAGCAGGAACCGCCTGCCGTAATGCTTGGCCAGCCAGTAATTGAAATATGAACCGGCCACGGTGCCGGTGATGCTCCAGCCCCACACCAGCCAGAAATTCATATGGCCTCTATGGGCCAGATATCCCGCCGGTATCATCGTCAATTCCGCAGGCACGGGCACGAAGGTGCTCTCTAAGAACGTCATCACGAATACGCCGCCATAGCCCAGCTGCTGTACGATGTCGACCAGCCATGCGGAGAACGTGGAGAGAAAATTCATGGCTTTCTATGACGCAGAAGAATTGCCATACGCCACATATGCCGCCACCAGCACCACCCACAGCAAGGAAAGCGGCAGGAACACCTTCCACCCCAGCCGCATCAGCTGATCATAGCGATAACGCGGCAGCGTGGCGCGCACCCAGATGAAGAAAAACAGCACGGCGAGGATTTTAACGGCGAACCACACAAAGCCGGGCACGGGCAGCCATTGCGGCATGCCGAACGGCGCCATCCACCCGCCGAAGAACAGGATGGACGTCATGCCCGACATGAGAATCATGTTGGCGTATTCGCCCAGGAAGAACAGGGCGAAGGCCATGGAGGAATATTCCACGTTATAGCCCGCCACCAGCTCGCCCTCGGCCTCCGGCAGATCGAAAGGATGGCGGTTGGTTTCCGCCAGCGCCGAAACCAGAAACACCACGAACATCGGCAGCATGGGCATTTTCCACGCCAGGAAATTGAACGCATACCAGTGGGCGATGCCGCCGGACTGCGCCATCACGATATCGTGCAGGTTCAGCGAGCCCGCCATCAGCAGCACGGTCACCAGCACGAAGCCGATGGACACTTCATATGACACCATCTGCGCCGAGGAACGAATGGCTCCCAAAAACGCATATTTGGAATTGCTGGCCCACCCCGCCATGATAATGCCATACACCCCCAGCGAGGAGATGGCGAAGAGATACAGCACTCCCACATTGATATTGGCGATGACGAAATCCTCTCCCAGCGGAATCACCGCCCAGCCGAGCAGCGCCAGCGAAAAAGTCAGCAGCGGCGCGATAACGAATACTCCCTTATTGGCCTTGGTGGGGAGGATCGTTTCCTTGCACAGCAGCTTCAATCCGTCGGCGAAGGGCTGAAGCAAGCCCCAGAATCCCACCACGTTGGGCCCTTTGCGCAGCTGCATGGCGGCGATGACCTTGCGCTCCATATACGTCAGCATCGCCACGCAGACAATCAGCGGCGCCACCACCAGCAGGATTTTGCCGATGATCGGCAGCAAGAGCATCAGGGAGGCTAAAACATCCATAGAGCTTGTCTCATTCCTCTTTCACGATGCGTTGCGCCATTTCAGGCGGCCTGTTTCACCGGCCCCTCCAGCCGCACGCGCGTACATTCCGCCATGGTCTGCGAGGCGCGGCTGATGGGGTCCGTCATGAAGAAATTGTCAATGAGCCGCTCAAACGGCGCGGCGGCGACCGGGGCGGGCGCAGAAGCAACCGGAGACATCGCTGCGGCGCTCACCACATCCTCCTGCCCGAAAACGGGGTTTATGGACGCCATGCGCTGCCGCAGCTGCGCCAGGGTGTTATACGGAAGCGGCTTGCCCAGCGCCTCGGAAAGCGCGCGCAGAACGGCCCAATCCTCTTTCGCCTGGCCGGGCGGGAAGATGGCGCGGCGGGTGCGCTGCATGCGGCCTTCCAGATTCACATACGTGGCGTCCTTCTCGGTATAAGCGGCGCCTGGCAGAATGACGTCCGCACGGTGCGCGCCGTCATCGCCATGATGGCCCTGATACACGACAAACGCATCGCCGAACAGATGCGTGTCGATCTCATCCACGCCCAGAAGATAAAGAAACGAAATCTCCCCTTTTTGGGCGCCGGCAAGAATATCTTCGATGCCCTTGCCGCCTTCCCCCGGCACGAAGCCGAGATCCAGCGCTCCCACCCGGCTTGCGGCGTGATGCAGCACATTGAAGCCGTTCCACCCTTCCCGCATCATATTGCCCGCGACGGCGCGCGCAGCGGCGTAAATTACCGCGCCGTCATGGCGCGCCAGCGCCGCCATGCCCAGCGCCAGCATGGGGCGTTTTGCGGCCGCGATGGCCCCGGCCAGAGGGTGTTTCCCCGCCAGAATCGCTTCCAGCAGCTGCGGGTCATTGCCGAGCTCGGTGACCGGATATGTCAGATTCTCGGGCTTGCCGATGTTATAAATCGCCGCGCCGCCGTTGCGCCACGCCTTGCGGATGCGCGCGTTCACCATCGCCGCCTCGTCCCGCGGGTTGGCGCCGACCAGCAGAATCAGGTCCGCCTGCTCGATGCCCGCGATGGTGGTGTTGAACAGGTAATCGCCGCGCCGGGCATAGGGCAGCTGCGCGCCTTCCTGGCGGCAGTCCATATTGGGCGAGCCGATGCGGCCCATCAGCTCCTTCAGCGCGGTTATGCTCTCGGCGCAGGCAAGGTTTCCCGCCAGCGCCGCCACCTGGCGCGGCAGCAGGGCGCTAAGGCGCGAGGCAATGGCGGCGAAGGCTTCCCCCCAGGCAACCGGCTTCAGCACGCCGTCGGCATTGCGCACGTAAGGCCGGTCCAGGCGTGACACGCGCAAGCCGTCGCAGGCGTGACGCGTCTTGTCGGAAATCCATTCCTCGTTGATCTGTTCGTGCACGCGCGGCAGCACCCGCAGCACCATTTCGCCGCGGCTGTCCACGCGGATGTTGCTTCCCACGGCGTCCATCACGTCAATGGATTCGGTCTTGGTCAATTCCCACGGACGCGCCAGGAACGCATACGGCTTCGAGGTGAGCGCGCCGACGGGGCAGATGTCCACAAGGTTTCCGGAAAGCTCGGAGGTGATGGCCTGCTCCACATACGTTCCCACTTCCATATGCTCGCCGCGGCCGAATGCGCCCAGCTCCGGCACGCCGGCGATTTCCGTGGCGAAGCGGATGCAGCGCGTGCAGTGAATGCAGCGCGTCATATTGGTTTTAACGATGGGGCCCATGTATTTATCTTCCACCGCGCGCTTGCCCTCGCGGTAGCGGCTCTTGCCCTGGCCGTAAAGCAACGCCTGATCCTGCAGGTCGCATTCGCCGCCCTGGTCGCAGATGGGGCAGTCCAGCGGGTGGTTGATCAGCAGGAATTCCATCACCCCTTCCCGCGCCTTTTTCACCATCGGCGTGTCGGTTTTCACCACCATCTTGTCGGCGCACGGCAGCGCGCAGGACGCCTGCGGCTTCGGCGGGCCGGGAGACACCTCCACCAGGCACATGCGGCAATTGCCGGCGATGTTAAGCCGCTCGTGATAGCAGAAGCGGGGAATCTCAATGCCCAGCTGCTCGCACGCCTGGATGATCACCGTTCCCGGCTCAACCTCGATTTCCTGTCCGTCAATGGTAAGTTTCGGCATAGGTTTTAATGTTTCACCTTATTCATCATATCGAAAATTTTTTCCTTCAGTTTGATAAAATCGTCCTGCTGCTTATACGTGAACTTCACCACGTTCTGCTTGTTGTCTCCCTGGTTCCTGCCGGCGTAATCGAAATCCACTTCGCCGGTGCGAAAAAAATTGGCGTTGCGGAAGTTCACGCTGGTGATGGAGGTGAGCGGAATCTCGCGGCTGGCGTTCATGCCGTATTTCAGCATGGTGAAAATGCCCTTGCGGTGGATGACGATGCGGTCCGGCAACAGCTCTACCTGACCGTCCGCCCCCGCCACCTGCATAATTGGTTTAGTCATGACTAGTACCCCCTGCAATTATTCTTCGGCTTCAGACCCGTTCTTATACTCATGCCGCTTTCTTCCTGGTGAATTCATCGATACGGCGCTCGATCTCGCCGCGGAAATGGCGCACCAGCCCCTGCACCGGCCACGCCGCCGCGTCGCCCAGCGCGCAGATGGTATGCCCCTCGATGCGGCCCGCCACGTCCAGCATCACGTCGATCTCCTCCCGCTCGGCTTCGCCGCGCACCATGCGCTCCATCATGCGCCACAGCCAGCCGGTGCCTTCGCGGCACGGCGTGCACTGGCCGCAGGATTCGTGCATGTAAAACTTGGAAAGCCGCGCGATGGCCTTCACGATGTCGGTGGATTTATCCATCACGATCACCGCTGCCGTGCCGAGGCCGGATTTCACCTCTTTCAGCGAATCGAAATCCATCAGCACCATGTCGCACACGTCCTTGGGGATCAGCGGCACCGAGGAGCCGCCGGGAATCACCGCCAGCAGGTTGTTCCAGCCGCCCCGCACGCCGTGCGCGTGACGCTCGATCAGCTCGCGCAGCGGAATGCCCATCATCTCTTCCACGTTGCACGGCCGGTTGACATGGCCGGAGATGCAGAACACCTTCGTTCCGGTATTGTTGGGCCGCCCCAGATGCGCAAACCACGATGCGCCGCGGCGCAAAATGGTGGGCACCACTGCAATGGACTCCACGTTATTCACCGTGGTGGGGCATCCCCACACGCCGACGGCGGCGGGGAACGGAGGCTTCAGGCGCGGTTGGCCCTTTTTTCCTTCCAGCGACTCGATGAGCGCCGTTTCCTCGCCGCAGATATAGGCGCCGGCGCCGCGGTGCACGTAAATATCGAAGTCATAGCCGGAGCCGCAGGCGTTTTTGCCCAGAAGCCCGGCGTCATACGCCTCGCCGATGGCGTATTCCAGCCGGTTCGCCTCATCCCAGAATTCGCCGCGGATATAAATATAAGCGGCCACCGCGCGCATGGCGAAACCGCCGATCAGGCAGCCTTCGATCAGCTTGTGCGGCTCGTGCCGCATGATGTCGCGGTCTTTGCAGGTTCCCGGCTCGCCTTCATCGGCGTTGACCACCAGGTAAGACGGCCTGCCGTCGGATTTTTTCGGCATGAACGACCATTTGGTGCCGGTGGAAAACCCCGCCCCGCCGCGGCCGCGCAAGCCGGATGCTTTCACTTCCTCGATGATGGCATCCTGGTCTTTGGCCAGCAGGCCCTTGATATTATCCCAGTCGCCGCGCGCCTTCGCGCCGGCGAGTCGCCAGTCGTCGAATCCGTAGAGGTTGGTGAAGATGCGGTCTTTATCCTGAAGCATGGCTCCTCATTCGCCTCCTCCGCCGTGCAACGCGAAGAGGCATACCAAAATTGTCATACTGAATAATTAAGTGCAAGCGGATAAGTCCGCCAACGTCAACCGTTGCCGACGGGCTAGCAAAATGCGCTACGATGCTTGAGTAAGAAAAAGCCGGGTGCTACGTTGCCGGCTCGCTGCTTTTCCGCCCGCTCTGCGGGCCGGGCTTCGGCTGCCGCCCTTCCGTGAAAGCATCGATCACGCCGGTGATGCGCTCGGGTGTGAGGTCTTCGTAAAAATATTGCGTGCCGCGGGGAGAGGAAATGACCTGCGCCATCGGCGCGTTCACGCACGCGCCAAGGCATTCTACCTCCCGCAGCGTGAATTCCCCGTCCGCGGTGGTCTCCCCCAGCGTGATGCCGAGGCGCTTCTCACAGGCCTGCACAATGGCTTCCGACCCGGAAAGCCAGCACGGCGTGGTGGTGCACACCTCGATCACATGCTTTCCCACCGGCTCCAGGTTATACATCGTATAAAAGCTCGCCACCTCATAGACGCGCACCGGCGGCATGTTCAGCATGGCCGCCACGTAATCCATCGCCGCCTTTGGCAGCCAGTTGCCGCATTGCGCCTGCGCAAGGCTTAAGAGCGGCATGAGCGCGCTCTGCTGCATGCCCTGCGGATAACGGGCGATGATGGCCTGCGCCTGCTGAATACTCTCCGGCAGAAATGTGAAGCTCTCCGGTTGCGGAACCCGAAGGGCGGTGATTTTGGCGGTCATGCGGGCTCCGGCTTTATTTGCTATTGGGTGGCGGCGCGGGTTGCGCGGGTTTAGGCGGCGTTTGTCCCGGCGGAGGACCGAACACCGCTTTCACGAAGTGCCGCACGATCTGCACCTTGCCGTTTTGCTCGGAGGTGCGCCACAGCATGTGCCCGACCCTGTATCCCGGTTTGTTCTCCGTGACGATCTGGCAGTAATAACCGCCGATCGGCTTGCGGTGGGCATACAGGTAAATCACACCGTCCTTGGTAAGAATGAATTGCTCCATTTGCGTCTTATATTGCTCGCGCATGGCGTCTTGAAGCACATTGGGGTCTGTATAAGGCGTCTTCGAATCCAGCTCCACCGCGATTTGATCCTTATCGAAATACGCGTAATGAAAGCGATTTGCCTGGAACTGGGCAAACCTTGGGCTTTCCGGCTGCTCGAACAGCGCCCATCTCCATGTTCCTTGCACATCGGCGGCCACGCAGGGGCGCGTATTCGGAAGAGGCGGCGGCACGTTGGCGCGCGCCGCCGCCGCCGTCATTGCCATTACCGCACTTATCGCCGCAATCACTGCCCATATTGGTTTCATCGATCGATCTCCCCAAATACAATATCCATGGTGCCGATAATGGTCACCAGGTCCGCCAGCAGATGCCCCTTGCTCATGAAATCCAGCGCCTGCAAATGGGCGAACCCCGGCGCACGGATCTTGCACCGGTATGGCCGGTTGGAGCCGTCCGCCACCAGATACACTCCGAACTCGCCTTTCGGCGCTTCCACTGCCGTATAGGTTTCCCCGGCGGGCACATGATAGCCTTCCGTGTATAATTTGAAATGGTTGATAAGCGCTTCCATTGATGTTTTCATCACGTCGCGGCGCGGCGGCACCACGGTCGGGTCATCGGCCACCACCGGTCCTTCCGGCATGCGCTGCACCACTTGCCGGATGATGCGGAGCGACTGCCGCATCTCCTCCATGCGCACCAGGTAGCGATCCCAGCAATCGCCGTTCTTGCCGATGGGAATATCGAATTCCAGCTGGTCATATATCTCGTACGGCTGAGACTTCCGCAAATCCCACGGGATGCCGGAGCCGCGCAGCATCGGCCCGGAAAAGCCCCACGCCTGCGCCTCCTCCGCCGTCACCACGCCGATATCCACCGTGCGCTGCTTCCAGATGCGGTTTTCGGTGAGCAGGTAATCCACGTCGTCAATGATTTTTCCGAAGCCGTCGCAGAACGCCATCACCTCTTCCAGCATGCCCTCAGGAATGTCCTGGTGCACGCCGCCGGGACGGATATATGCCGCATGGAAGCGCGCGCCGGAGGCCTGCTCGTAAAACGCCAGGATTTTCTCCCGCTCCTCGAACATCCACAACATCGGCGTCATGGCGCCGACGTCCAGCGCGTTGGTGGTGATGGCCAGCGTATGATTGAGAATGCGCGTCAGCTCCAGGAACATCACGCGGATATGGCTGGCGCGCGGCGGTACTTTCAGCCCCAGCAGCTTCTCCGTGGCCAGGGAGAAGCAATGTTCCTGGTTCATCGGCGAGACATAATCCAGCCGGTCGAAATAAGGCAGCGCCTGCAGATATGTCTTATGCTCGATCAGCTTCTCCGTGCCGCGGTGCAACAGGCCGATATGCGGATCGGCGCGCTCTACCACCTCCCCGTCCATTTCCAGCACCAGGCGCAGAACGCCGTGCGCCGCAGGATGTTGCGGGCCGAAATTGATGGTGAGGTTTTTCAAGTCAACGGCGGGCTGAGTCATATCCCTTAAGCTTTGTATCCTTTAGGAGATTGCTGCATCTGTTCTTGTAATCCTATCCGGAGATCATACACATCATTCTCAAGATCGGATAAAAATTTTCTGGTGTATCTCAGATAATGTTGCGAGCGCGAATAGCGCCGTGCAATGCGTTTGGCGATTTCGCGCAATTCTTCTGGCACCGCCGGTGTTTTGCTGGTCCAAAAAGCCATGTCTTTTTCTCTATAAAAACCGGTGCATAATATAGACGTCAACCCGCCCGAGCGTAGCATGATCGAAGCCCTTGGGCAAGGTACCGACGATCTCGAATCCCAGTGACTGCCATAACCTCACCGCTGCGCCGTTGGCACTGACGACGAAATTAAATTGGATCGCCGCATAGCTCAGCTGTTTCGCCTTCTCCAGCACGTGCAGGCCCATGGCGCGCCCCACACCCCTGCCGCGATGCTCCGGATGCACGATGAACGAAGCGTTGGCCACGTGCCGCGCCCGTCCCGTGCGGTTGGGCCGGATGGCGCAGACGCCGGCGAACTGGCCATTATCCAGCATGACGAAACAGTGCGTTTCCGGCGCCGTCAGCCAATAGCGGCGGCTGCGGGCGCGCGTCATTTCCTCCGGCGTGTAGGAATAGGTGCTGCCTTCGTGCAGCGTTTGCTGAAAGAGCGTATAAATTGCCGGGAAGTCGCCGGAGGTAGCGGTGCGGATGGTGACGGTCATGCGCGTGCCTCAGGAAGTACTGGAGGCTTTCTCATCACCCGGAAGTTGCCTTAAATATTCCGGCCCTTCCCACGGGCTGGAAAAATCGAAGCGGCGATAGGCCTGGTTGAGCTGCACCGGCTCATAAATCACGCGCTTCTGCTCCACGTCGTACCGCATCTCCACATAGCCGGTCAGCGGGAAGTCGCGGCGTTGCGGGTGGCCGTCAAAACCATAATCGGTGAGGATGCGGCGCAGATCGGGATGGCCGGAGAACAACACGCCATACATATCCCACACCTCGCGCTCGAACCAGACGGCGGAAGCGAATACGGCGATGGCGGAGGGCACCGGGGTCGCCTCATCCGTAGCCAGCTTGACGCGGACGCGGCGGTTGTGCTTCAGACTGAGGAGATTATAGACGATTTCAAAGCGTTGCGGCCGCGCCGGGAAATCCACCGCGCAGATATCCAGCAATTGCGTGAACCGGCATTCCGCATCATCGCGCAGAAAAGTGAGCAGCGAAACGATATGTGCATGATCTGTGTGCAGGATCAGCTCGCCGTGGATAATTTCACGCAGAGTCACGGCGTCCGGCTGACGCTTGGCGAGCGCCGCCCCGTATTCCGCGAGCTGGGTGTTGACGGGCGCCCAGGGCGCGATGCCGGGAGCGGATGGAACGACGGCGGTCATCGGATGATCGTCCCCGTTCTGCGGATTTTCTTCTGCAATTGCAGAATGCCATACATGAGGGCCTCGGCGGTGGGCGGGCAGCCCGGAACGTAGACATCCACCGGCACGATGCGGTCGCAGCCGCGCACCACCGAATAGGAATAATGATAATACCCGCCGCCGTTGGCGCAGGAGCCCATGGAAATGACGTAGCGCGGCTCCGCCATCTGGTCATACACCTTGCGCAGCGCCGGAGCCATTTTATTGCACAGCGTGCCGGCGACGATCATCACATCCGCCTGGCGCGGGCTCGGGCGGAACACCACGCCGAACCGGTCCATATCATAGCGGCTGGCGGCGGCCTGCATCATCTCCACCGCGCAGCACGCCAGGCCGAACGTCATCGGCCACAGGCTTCCCGAACGCGCCCAGTTCACCAGCTTGTCCAGCGAGGCGACGACAAACCCTTTATCGGTCATCGTGTCGAAGGCGCGCTGCAGCACTACGTCGTCGCTGACCGGCCCGGCAACCCCCGCTTCACTTATCATTCCCACTCCAGCGCTCCCTTTTTCCACTCATAAATAAAGCCGATGGTAAGCACGGCCAGAAACAGCATCATCGACCAGAAACCGAAAAGGCCAATATCGCCCAGCGCCACCGCCCACGGAAAAAGAAACGCCACCTCCAGGTCGAAGATAATAAAGAGGATCGCCACCAGGTAAAACCGCACGTCAAACGTGCCCCGCGCGTCGCCGAACGGCTCGAAACCGCATTCATAAGGAGAAAGCTTTTCAGTATCAGGCCGGTTGCGGGCGATGGCCATCGGCAGGAGAATCATCACCAGCGAGAGGCCGAAGGCAATGACGAGAAAGACTAAAATAGGGAAATAGGAAGCGGCGACGGACTGGATCATGCGCGGACTATAGCACGCACTCCATGCGCCGCAAATAAATTCCCTATTCTTTAGGAGAGCAAGTTGAGGTTGATCCGAAAGAAAATTCGAGTGGCGCATAATGGCGCGAGTGACGGGGCTCGAACCCGCGACCTCGGGCGTGACAGGCCCGCGCTCTAACCAACTGAGCTACACCCGCGCAAGAAATCTGAAGTCAGAAATCAGAAATCAGGAATAAAGTCAATCTTATCTGCTTTTACTCCCTTCTCCATCTACGCTCGCATACGAGTTCACCGTACGGCTGCGCCAGCCGAACCCGCAGGCCAGGGTGGTGGGCGATGACGGGCTCGAACCGCCGACCCTCTCGGTGTAAAC
>JAFATP010000004.1 GCA_019243895.1 Alphaproteobacteria bacterium | reverse complement strand
GACAGCCGACACAAAATCCAGCGATAATACGCAATCTGATATCCGTGAGAAGATCGAGGCCCTTCGCAATGAGGTGGCAGAGCGGGAACAGGGATTGAAAGGTAAAACTTACCAGATGACGGCGATAGGCGCGGCACTTGGCGCGGGCGCCGGCGCGGCGGCCGCAACGGCGCTGAGTACGTTTTATCCGGTTTCCATGGCCATGATACAAGGCGGCGCATTGGGGGCGATGGGAGGAAGTGCGTTCGCCGATTATGTGACAACGAAGGAGCAATCCAAACTTACCACCGATAAAAAGTTACTGGCCGGCGTAACGGAGGGAAAGGCCTATTGGGGAAGCGGTTACCGCGACGAAGTGTTAAAGGAAGGCTATGTCACTCCCCCTCCGGTGTTCGCGGCAGGGGCGAAACCTCCGCCCAAGGGGTTAGCTTAATAACTAATACAGCTTCCCCGTTCCCACCACCGCCGGGGCGTGCTCCGGGAGCGGCTCCAGCATGATCACATCCGGCTGCGCCTCCGGCACGGGGGGCGGCTGCAATTGGGCGCTGGCTTTCCGTTCCTCCTCCCGCTGCAGCCATGCGGGCTGGCCGGGAATGAATAACGGCTCGCCGGTGACGAACGCTTCCTGAATCACATTATGCCCGTCCACCTGCGCCTGATCGCCCACCGGCTGGCCGGAATGCAGATCCACCTTCACCAGCTCGATGCCGCCCGGCACGCGGAACGGTTGCGGCGGCACGTCCTTCAAGACAGGCTGCATGAAATCGATGAAGGCGGGCAGGGCCACCGAAGCGCCGGTTTCCTTGCGTCCCAGCGTTTGCGGCTTATCGTATCCGACATACACCCCTACCACCAGATCCGGGGTGAAGCCGATGAACCAGGTATCCATGCTGTTATTGGTGGTGCCGGTTTTGCCCGCCACCGGGCGTTGCAGCACCTGATGCGCGCGGGCACCGGTGCCGCGCAGCGCCACGCCTTCCAGCATGGACACCATCTGATAGGCGATGCGCGGGTCCACCACCTGCTCTCTGGCGTCCACCGGAAGCGGCGGCGCGGCTTCTTGCGCCACCTGGTCAAGATTCGCCACGTTGCAGCCGGAGCAGGCGCGCGTGTCGCGCCGGAACACCGTTTTGCCGTGGCGGTCGTCCACCCGTTCGATCAGCGCCGGCGTCAGGCGCTTGCCGCCGTTGGCCAGCATGCAATAGGCGTTGGTGAGCCGCAGCAGGGTGGTTTCCGCCGCTCCCAGCACGATGGAAAAGTTGCGCGGCAGCTTGTCGTAAATCCCCAGCCGCTCCCCCACTTCCATGATGTGATCGATGCCGATCATCTGACTCAGGCGCACCGTCATGGTGTTGCGCGATTTCTCCAGCCCGACGCGCAAGGTGGCCGGCCCGAGATATTCCTCCTTGTAATTCTGCGGCCGCCACGCCGGCAAGCCTGCGCCCTGACTCATTTCCACCGGGGCATCCAGCACCACGGTGGAGGGGGTGAAGCCGCTCTCCATGCCTGCGAGATACACGAATGGCTTGAAGGCGGAGCCGGGCTGCCGCTTGGCCTGCGTGGCGCGGTTGAATTCGGTGTTGCCGGCGCTATAGCCGCCGGACATCGCCAGCACCCGGCCGGTGTAAGGATCCATCGCCACCAGCGCGCCGTTCACCGCCGGAACCTGGCTTAAATCCCACGCCTGCGCAGCGCTTGATTCCGGCAGCGATTTTTTCTGCTCCGGCGTGAGCGGGCTGACGATCACGATATCGCCGATGCTCAGCGCATCGGACGGTCTGCGCACTTCCGGCCCCAGCAGCCCATCGCCGATCACGCGGCGCGTCCAGCGCATCAGCGAGAAAGGAATGCCGCCCTTCTCGCCGTCGGAAAAGCTGATCAACGCTTTCTTTTCCTCCAGCCCCGTCACCACGGCCAGCTTCTGCCCCTCGATCAGCGCGAGGTCCTGCTTCTGCGCCTCTTTCAGCTTCTCCTGCCAGCCGGCCAGCGAGGAAAGATGCTTCACCGGGCCGCGATAGCCGCGCTTGCGGTCATATTGGATCAATGCCTGGCGCAGCGCGCCGTCGGCAATCTGCTGCAGCGTCGGCTGCAGGGTGGTTTTTACTACCAGCCCGCCCTCATAAAGCACGTTGTCACCGTAATGCTCCGCCAGCCAGCGGCGCACCTCCTCGGCGAAGAAATCGGCCCGCGCCACCTCGCTCGGCTCGCGCGCACGCAAAGTAATTGGCGTGGCCAGCGCTTCATCGGCTTCCGCCTTGGTGATGTAGCCGTCTTCCTGCATACGCCGGATCACCCAGTCGCGGCGCTCCCTGGCGGCGATGGGATTGCGACGCGGGTCGTAATTGGCCGGGGCTTTCGGCTGCGCCGCGAGCAGCGCCGCTTCCGCCACGCTCAGCTCCTCCAGCGGCTTGTTGAAATAATTCAGCGCGGCGGCGGCGACGCCATAAGAACGCAGGCCGAGATAGATTTCGTTCAGATACAGCTCCAGGATCTTGTCTTTGCTGTAAACATGGCTGATGCGCATCGCCAGGATCGCTTCCTTGATCTTGCGCTCGACGGATTTCTCATCCGTCAGCAGGAAGTTCTTCACCACCTGTTGCGTGATGGTGGAGCCGCCCACCAGCGACTTGCCCTGGCCGTAATGCGAAATATTGGTGTACACCGCGCGAATGATGCCGCCGACATCCACCCCCGTATGCTCGTAAAAATTCTTGTCCTCGGCGGCGATGAAGGCATCGCTCACCCGCCGCGGAATGGAGGAGAGCGGCACGAATACGCGTTTCTCGGTGGCATATTCGGCCAGCAGCTTGCCGTCGGCGGCATAAAGCCGCGTCACGGTGGGCGGATCGTATTCCGCCAACTGGCTGTAATCGGGCAGGTCTTTGGTGTAATGGTCGAACACCAGCAAGCCCGCGACGCAGGCGATGATGAGTCCCGTCAGCAGCAGCGTAAACAGCCACCCGAAAAATCCGGTGAACAGGCGGAGCGCGGGGTTCATGCCTATCCTTCGCGCGCTTCCTTCAGGCGCCGGCTGGCGAAATAATCATCGGCGCCGGCAACCAGCCCTTTAATAATGCGTGCACGGTAAGCCGCCGATTGCAGCAGCCGCACTTCCCGCGGATGGGTGACGAAGCCCAGCTCCACCAGCACCGAGGGAATGTCCGGGCTTTTCAGCACCGCGAACCCGGCGAAGCGATGGGTGTTCTGCAGCAGCGCCACGCCCTGGCTTGCCAGCGCATGCATGAAAAGCTCGGCGAGGCTGGCGGACTTGCTGACAGTGTCGCGCTGCGCCAGCGACAGCAGAATGCCCGCCACGTCCTGGCTCTTGTCGGATAAATCCATGCCGTAGACCACGTCCACCCGGTTCTCGCGTTCGGCCAGCGCCGCCGCCTGCTTGTCCGACGCCGTTTCGGAGAGCGTGTAGACGGAAAGGCCGCGCGCCTCGCCGTCCGGCGCGGAATCGGCGTGCAGCGAAATGAAAAGCTGCCCGCCGGCGCGGCGGGCCAGCACCACGCGCTCGCGCAGCATGATGAATCGGTCGTCATCCCGCGTCATCACCACACGGTAACGGCCGGTGGCAAGCAGCGCCTGTTTAAGCGCCTGGGCATAGGCGAAAACGATATCCTTTTCGTGCACGCCGCCGGCGCCCAGCGCGCCGGGGTCCACCCCGCCGTGACCGGCGTCAATCACTATCACCGGACGGGCATCCCTGGATTTTTCCTTTGGCGCTTTCACAGGGGCCGGGGCGAGAGCAGGCACCGCGGCGGCGGCAGGCGCGGCGGCAGCGGGAGCCGCAGCGGCATTTCCCGCCGTGTTCAGACTGATCTGCAACTGCGTTTCCTGGCCGGTGGCCGAGGAGGAGCGGGTGCCGATGGCGCCAGGGGGCGCCGCGAGCTCAAAGACGATGCGGGTGGTGCTGGCATCGAACTGCCCCTGGCGTACTGCGCGGATCATCCCGGTATAACCTGCGGGCAGCGCTATTTTCTGTCTTTTGGGCATGAGAGGAATGTCCACCACCAACCGGTCTGGGTGATCCAGCGTGAAAACGCGAGCCTGCAGGGTGCCGGGCAGGGTAAGCATCAAGGTTTCGCGGTTGGATTCCACCTGTATTTCCAGCGGCGGTGTCGCCGACGCGTGCGTACTTCCCCCGCCAAAAAGGAAGAAAACCAGTGCGATGATAAAAGCGCGGTGCATAGAGGAATCGCCGGCATTGTAAAACCTCGCGCGTCACATACAACAGCTATTTAAGCGGCGGGTGGTAATAATTCGGTTGTCAGGGCGGCACGGGAGCACTATAGTTAATCAACAGAATTCGGCGCCTTGCGGCCTGCGTGGCACAAATCAAACGCATCCCGGCGGCGCCGTCACTAAACAGTAAGTATAACAACGGTTTAACAGTTGGAACCGGCATTCATGTCTTTTCAAGGTTTATACGGAACCCTTCCCAGCCCTCGCGTCCGCGCCATTGGCCATCGCTTCCCGCCGCCTCGCGCGCCGGAATTGCGCCGTCTTTCGCACGCGGTTTAACTGGACTCCGCATTGCCGTTCAAGTGACGTGAATCCCGTTCCTTTACGAAAGGACGAGGACAATCATGGCCAAGCGTATGTTGATCGACGCGCTCCACCCCGAGGAAATGCGGGTGGTGATCGCCGACGAAAAGCAGATTTTCGATTTCGATTTTGTCACTGCGGCGAAAAAACAGGTAAAAGGCAATATCTACCTCGCTAAAATCACTCGCGTGGAACCGTCGCTGCAGGCGGCGTTCGTGGAATATGGCGGCGGCAAGCAAGGGTTTCTGCCCTTCGCCGAAATTCACGCGGATTATTACCAGATTCCCGTTTCCGACCGCAAGCGCCTGCTGGAAGAGCTGGCGGCGGGCGATGACAGCGCCGGGCCGCCGGAAACGGAGACTGTTTCCTCCTCTTTAACCGAGGCACAAGGCCGCAGCGCCGAGCAGGAAGCCGCGGAGCAGGGTGAAGAGGCGGAGGAAGCCGCCATGGCCGCGCAGCCGATCTCCGGATTGCCGGAAGCCATCAGCGAATCGCCTGCCGCGGAGGAAGAATCTGCGCCGCAGCCGGAACGGCAGCGGGGCATGAGTTTTGCCAGCTCCGAGGTGGTGGCGGAATCGCGCTCGGAAAACGCCGCGCTGCTGCAATCGCTGCAGGGGGATGCCGCGGAGGCGAAGCCGGAGGCAAGCGAGGAGGGCGTGGAGACGCTCGCCAGCGACGAGGAGGAGATTTCGGCGCGGCGCAAGCGCAACGTGTTTTTCCGCCGCTATAAGATTCAGGAAGTGATCAAGCGCGGGCAGGTAGTGCTGGTGCAGGTGATCAAGGAAGAGCGCGGCAATAAAGGCGTGTCGCTGACCACCTATCTCTCGCTGCCGGGCCGCTATTGCGTGCTGATGCCCAATTCGCCGAAGGACGGCGGCGTTTCCCGCAAGATTTCCGATGCCGATACGCGCAAGCGCCTGAAGGAGCTGATGGCCGAGCTGAAGCTGGCCAACGGCATGAGCGTGATCATCCGCACCGCGGGCGTCGACCGCACGCGCGCCGAAATACGCCGGGATTTCGATTACCTGGTGAAGCTGTGGAACCGCATCCGCGAAACCACGCTGGAGGCCACCGCGCCCGCGCTGATTTACGAGGAGAGCGATCTCATCAAACGCGCCATCCGCGACCAGTATTCCAACGATATCCAGGAAGTGATCATCGAAGGCGACGAAGCGTATAAGCTAGCGCGCGATTTCATGAAGATGCTGCTGCCATCGCATATGGGCCGCGTCAAGCATTACAAGGAGAGCATGCCTCTCTTTTACGCTTACGGCGTCGAAGACCAGCTGCTCTCGATGCATGACCCGGTGGTGAAACTGCGCTCCGGCGGCTATATCGTGCTGAGCCCCACCGAGGCGCTGATTTCCATCGACGTCAATTCCGGGCGCGCCACGGGCGAGCGCAATATCGAGGAAACCGCCACCAAAACCAATCTGGAAGCGGCGGCGGAAGTGGCGCGCCAGCTTCGCCTGCGGGACCTGGCCGGGCTGATCGTGATCGACTTCATCGACATGATGGAATCACGCAACCGCCGCGCGGTGGAGCGCGCCCTGAAGGATGCGCTGCGCAGCGATCGCGCCAAGATCCAGCTCGGGCGCATCAGCCCCTTCGGCCTGCTGGAGATGTCGCGCCAGCGCCTGCGCCCCAGCATCTCCGAAACCAATAACGTCGCCTGCCCGCATTGCAATGGGCGCGGTCATCTGCGTTCGCCGGAATCCATGAGCATCCAGATCATCCGCGCGCTGGAAAAGGAAGCAGCCACGGGCAACTGGTCGGTCCTGAAGCTGAACGCGCCGGAGGAAAGCGCGTTGAACCTGCTTAATACCAAGCGCGCCATGCTGGAGGAGATCGAGCGGCGCTATGGCGTGACGCTGACGGTGATCATCGATCATGCGCTCACCGCCTCGGCGTATAGCATTGAGAAAGTGCGCCGCAACACGCCGGGCAAGGAAGGGCGCCGCGACGAAGGCCGCCGCCCGCAACACCGTTTCCGCGATGCCGCCGTGCAGGCGGAAAGCGTCGAGAGGGATGCCGCCGTGGAAGAGGAGGCGTCTGAAGAGAAGGCGTACACCGCGGAAGCCGGCTCCGGCGAGGGACCCGCTCCCCGTGCCCGCCGCGGCAGGCGCGGCGGCAGGGGGCGGCGTCGCGGCGGGCGCGAAGCGCAGGGCGAGCCGAAGGAAACGCCGCGCGAACCCGCGGCGGAAGAGGAACCGGTTGCTTCCGCGGCGGAGCCTCAGGAAGAAGCAGCTCCCCATAAAACGCAAGCCCCACGCGGCCCTCGCGGGCCGAGAGGCCGGGGCGCGCACGGAGGGCCGCAGGGCCGCCGCCGCTGGCGCGGAACGGAAGAAGACGCGCCGCCGCAGCCGGAAGGAGCAAAAGCAATATCGCCGCCGGCGGAACGGGGGCCGGGGCCGGAGTCGCTGCCCGCCTTTACCCGGGCCCCGGTCATGGTGCAGCCACGCCAGCCGGAGCTGGTGGTGTCTCACCCGAAGCCCGCTCCCCAGCCCGGCGATGTGGAAACCACCGCCCGCCCGGCGGGCACCCCGCCGCGCAAGGGCTGGTGGCAGCGCATCATCGAGCTGGACTGACAGGCGCCGATGGCGGAAAAAGGGCTGCATAAGCGGGCGATTGCTCTTTTATCGGTGCTTTGTTTACTGGCTTCGACCATCTGCGCCCCCGCCGCCGAAGCGGGAACGCTCATTAGAGATGCGGAGATCGAGCATACGCTGCGCGTGTATGCCGACCCCATTTTTAGGGCGGCGGGCTTAAATCCGGCAGCCGTTCATATTTTCGTGGTGGAGGATGACAGCATCAACGCCTTCGTCGCGGGCGGGCAGAACATGTTTCTGCATACCGGCCTAATCGAAGCGTGCGACACGCCGCAGATGCTGCTTGGCGTGATGGCGCACGAAACCGGGCACATCGCGGGGGGGCACATTGCCCAAGGCGCGGAAAAATTCCGCCATGCGGCGCTAGGGATGATTCTCGCCTATGTGCTCGGTGCCGCCGCCGCCATCGGCAACGGGCAGGCGGGCATGGCGGTGATGACCGGCGGCAATCAGGTTATCACGCGCAGCATGCTCGCCTACACGCGCGGCAACGAGGAAGCGGCGGATCAGGCGGCGCTTACGTTTCTTGACCGGCTGGGGGTTTCCGCCAGCGGCATGGTGGACATGTTCCAGTTGCTGCGGCGCGATGAAATGCGTGCCTACGGCTCGCCGGACCCGTATACGCTGACGCACCCGCTTTCCGCTGAGCGCATCGAGCATGTGCGCAACCATGCGGAACAGTCTTCGCTTGCTCCCGGCACACATCCTCAGGCCTATGATGTCATGCATCAGCGCATGCTGGCCAAGCTGTATGCCTTTCTGGAGATGCCGCCAAAGACCTTCGCACGGTATTCCCAAACCGATAAAAGCATTGCCGCGCGCATGGCCCGCGCCATCGCCTGGTATAAGATCCCTGAAATCGACAAGGCGCTCTCCGAAATGGACGGGTTGATCGCCCAGCTGCCGAACGATCCGTTCCTTTACGATTTGAAAGGGCAGATGCTGTTTGAAAACGGCCACGTGAAGGAAGCGTTGCAGGCCTATCGCAGGGCAGCGCAGCTGCTGCCCGATTCACCACTGATTCTGACGGCGCTCGGCCAGACGCTCATTGCGGCGCTGCAGATCGCGGATGCCATTCCCGTGCTGGAAAAAGCCAACGCGCTGGACAACACCAACGCGCAGACGTGGCAATTGCTGGCGGTAGCGTACGGCAAGCAGGGAAACGAAGGCCGCGCGGCGCTGGCGCTGGCGGAGGAGGACATGCTGAACGACGACGCGAACGGCGCGATCCAGCAGGCTTCCCGGGCGCTGCTGTTGCTGAAGGACAATACGGCCCGCTTAAGGGCCGAAGATATTAAGCGCGTGGCCACCGAGATGAAAAAAGACAGCAAGAGCGACAATAAGCCGCTGCATTAAAAAAATCTGTACAATGCATCCGCGGCGGCTATAGATGAGGGCACACGTATTTTGGGGGATTTGCTAATGTTCACACCGCGCCGCGCCGGTCTTGCATCGTTTCTGACCGTTTCTTTTCTTGGGCTCTCCTTTTCTGCATATGCGTCGCCACCGCCGCCGCTAAGCCGGGGCGACGTGGAAGGCATTGTCAAAGAATACATTCAGAACCATCCCGAAGTGCTGATGCAGGCATTGCAGCATTATCAAGACAAGCAAAAAGCCGAAGCGGCCGTCCAGGCGCAAAAAACCCTGGTGGAGCGCAAGAAGGATATTTTTCATGACGCAACCGCGCCGGTAGCGGGCAACCCCAAGGGCGACGTGACGATCGTGGAGTTTTTCGATTATCATTGCGGCTATTGCAAGAAGATGGTGCCGGCGGTGAGCAAGCTGATCACGGAAGATAAGAAGCTGCGCGTGGTGTTCAAGGAATATCCCATTCTCGCTCCCGATTCGTCATTGGCGGCCAGGGCGTCGCTGGCGGTGTGGCGGCTGAAGCCGGAAAAATACTTCGCATACCACACCGCGCTGATGGATCATAAAGGCGGTTTCGATGAGGCGATGCTGGTGGAAGAGGCCAAGAAAATCGGCATTGACGAGGACGCGTTCAAAAAAGAAATGGCGCGCCCGGAGCTGAATGACGTCCTTCAGAAAAACCAGGAATTAGCGAGCGCCATTAACGTGCACGGCACACCGGCGTTTATTGTCGGCGATCAGCTGATAGGCGGGGCCACCAGCTATGAAAACCTGAAGAAGCAGGTGGAAGACGCGCGCCAGAAGAAAGCGGGCTAAAGAATGGCGGCCGGATGAATGGCTTGTTCCGCCTGCAGCAGACGGTTGAGATAGGCGCGCGCGTGGACTGCCCGCTCGCTGGGATGGGGATGGGCGTGCATGGTATCGTTTTTGATCAGCTTGAGCTCCGTCTCCACGAAATCCTGAACGCGCTGAGAAAAACTGCCGCCGGGAGCGCGGCGGTTGGTTTCATGCCATAACTCCGATAATTGGCGTGTTGCATCTTCCAGAAACTCGATATACGCCTCGGCGTCGCGCCCGATTTTAATGGCCATGCGGTCGGCGCGGAACTCCGCGCTGCGGGCCAGGTGGCGGCTTAGCATTAAGCCCCCTCCCAACCCGAGCGCGGCGCCCGCCAGATATTTTCCGCCGGTCCATAATTGGTGCTGCCAAGCCAGCGCCTGCTCGCAATCTTTCCAATGTTTTTCGCAGGCCGCGTCCTTCCCCGCTTCATATTGGTCGCGCAGCCCGTCCAATTCTTCCTGCGTGGTCTGCTCAAGCGCGCGTTTGAGCTTGATCTGGCAGACCTCGCCCGCATCGTGATGGCGATGCATTTTATCATACAGATAAACAGCGGCGGCACCTGCCACCGGAAGCGCCATCCAAGGCAGGTACATGCCCGCCAGCATTTTACCGGCCCCGTCCTTGATATGGCTCATCTCATGGGCCAGCACCATCTCGAGTTTTTTGTCGGGCGCGGTTTCCAGGGTTTTCTGTCCCAGCATGTTCAAAAAACCCTCGGTGAGAAAAATAGTACCCGTGCCGGGCCCTCCCGCGGCATTTACCAGCGGTGTCGGCACCACCACTATGCGCGGGCACTCAATGCCTACCTGTCCGGCGATGCCCTCAACGTGCCGCATAAAAACGGGATGCGTATCGGCGGTGATGATATATTTCTGGATTTCCTTCAGCGGGCGCCGGAGAAACGCTTGGATCTCGTCCAGTGTATCTTTTGGCGCCGCCATAAGCCTATCCTATTGCGCGCGCCGGAGGAGATTCATCGGGAACGGATTTTTCGGCCCATGTTTGTTCCGCGGGAAATTCGCTTTTCAGCCGGTCGATTTCATCGCGCAGGGCATGGGTGGATTTCAGCGTCGCCTGAGAAGCGAGCGTTGCGCCAAGCGCCGCACCGGCGAAAGGCATTAACGCCGCCACGCCCATGGCGGTGCGGATATTGCCCGAGCCGAAGCTTCTGATGATGCGATTGCCCAGTTCGTTTTGCACCGCCGGATCGCGCAGCAGCACCTCCATGGGTATGCCGGATTGTTTGGTCATCTGTTTTAATTCGCGGCGAGCCACGCTCACCGCGGCAACATAAAAAGCAGCGCCCGTCCCCGCCACGCCCGCCACCCCGCCGGCGACGCCGGAAAAGGCAGTTTTCCACGGCGCCTGATGGGTCAAATGCGCCAGCCGGGTTTGCGTATCGCTCAGTAATTGATGCGCCTCTGAAGGAGTTAAGTCGCTGTAATCCACTTGTTTTTCCACTCGCGGCATTCCCGGTTTCCTTATGCTTCCTTGACGGAGATGTGGATATAGCATCATACCGTTTCGCGGCGTCCAAGAAAAATGAAGGTTTTATGACGCCTGATTCAGCGGCGGTGGAGCGGCGGTAAGAGCCATTTCGGCTACGGACAGGCATAATAACCGCAATACCCCGCCATGACGCCGGTAAAGACGCCATACGCTGCGCACAGCCCCCCCATCAGGCGCAGCAGGCGGTAATGTTGAGGGATGCTCGCGGTATCCAGGCAATGGAGGTAGTAAATGCCGCCGAGGGCCATCATCCAGGGGGCGAAATCCACGGCATAGCGCGCCGTGGAAAAATTGAAGACCACCAGCAGCAGAAACATCACGCCGCTATAGAGCGCCAAGGCGGCGGTAAACGTTCGCGTCAGCGGGAGCCAGCTTTGGCGGGACCGCCCGTCGCAAAGATAAAAAAGATAAAAAAGGGCGAAAGGGCTGTTGGTGAGCAATCCGTAAACCGGCTCCTGATAACCCACCGTATGCGAAGCGCTTTCCCATGGCACCGTCATTTGCGTCCCCCAAAACCGGCTGGGAGCGAAAAAAGGAAATACCAGGTGATCTTTCCACGGCAGCGGTTTCAGCAGGTAAAAATAGGCATGATAAGGCGCCAGCCACGGTTTAAACGAATGGAAACCGGAGCTGTGCACATTGAAGATGGTCAGCTGATAGTGCCAGCCGGTGACGAAAGGGGAGTGAAACCGCGCATAATTATAGGCGCCAAGCGCGGCCAGGCAGGCAAGCCAAGGGCCGAATATCCAGAAAGCGCATGCCCATTTACCATGCCGCAATTTGCGGTAACGCAGCATGAAAAGATACGCCGCCGCCGGTAGGATGATATTGAACACGTGAGAAAGACGGCATCCGACCGCCAGGCCGAAGCACAGGCTGGCAAGCCCAGGCCAATAGGATCGGTGGGTACGGCGGTGCAGACTCACCCACAGAAAAAGCGCTCCCATCGCGGAAAAGCAATAGGCTCCGGCGATGGCCGCTTCATAAAATGACGGGCGGCGCAGCATAAAAGGAATCCAGGTACCGACCCCCACCGAGAGAATGACGAACAGCAATCCCCAGCGATCGATGCTCTCCTCGCGCGCCGCCATCAGGCAAATGAGCAGGGAGAGGCAGAAGGTGCCGGTCAGCGCCAGGATGAATGTCAGGTCGCCGTCGCTGAGCCCGTAACCCGTAAGCAGCTTGACCGGCACGAAAAGCACCAGGGCCGGCACCGGGCCGAAATAAAGATAATATTTTCCCTCGAACAGACTGGCATCATGCAGCCGGTAACGCTGGTTTTGCGCGGGCGCGTACGGATCCTCAAGCATGGCCAGCGCCGGATGCGGCTGCATTTTCAGATACGTGTGGCCCGCCAGGAAAGCATTGCCCAGCATGGCATAGAAGCGCGAGCCGTTCTCCCGGTCTCCGCGCCCGGCGTAATCGGCGTAAAGAACCGCGATGCATGCAAGGGCGCAAGCCAGGAGAATGACCGTTTTTCGATCAAACCTTGCCGAGCTTCCGTTGGGCATAAACAATTATTTTCCTCCTGCTCTCTTGATAGCTTATAACCGCAATCGACCCGTCGCTTCCACCGAAATGGCGTTACGCCTATGCATGCAATCACCCGCCGCAAAGCAGCCAGACCGCATTGCTGGCAACGGTGCGGGAAGGAGAGAGCGTGCTTGATATCGGATATGGCAGCGGTCGATACGCCGGTGGAATCCCCAAGCGGCTATAATTGAAAATGCCGAAGAGCATGGCGATCACGTTTGCCTCGCTCCGAAAAATGTTACGGTGACGACTGCGGATGACGCCCGGTAGCCGGTGAGTACGCCACTTACTTAAGTTGTTGTTATAATAAAATTATTAAACTCGAATATTCCGGTTCAGGCATGATGTAATTAAATGTTCATACAATTTATAATTTTTATTGATATTCTAGGAGCATATTATTACGGGCCGCAGTGACCCCATCAGCGCAGGGAATAACGCAGTGGAAGATTTTCTTACAGGCATACTGACGTGGCTTAAGCAGCTCCTTTCGGCCATCGGCCTGGGCGGTCTTTTCGGGGATGACAAGCAGGCCGCTCCAGGCGCACCTCCGGATCCTGATGCGGCGAAGAAAGCGGCAGATGCCGCCCTTCAGGCAAAGGATAAGACCGTTGGCGACGTTGATACTGCCGCCTGGGCCATTCTCAAGGCGGATAAGCCGTCGCCGGATCAAATAAGCGATCTTAAGGCGAAAGCAGCCGCACTCAATACATTGCTTGACGACCCGGATTACCAGAAATCGCTGCATGACACTGCGCGCTTAAACCGGAAAGGGGACATTCAGTTCGCCTATGAACATGTATTAGCCGCAGCAAGGAAGGCAGATGTAACGCTGGAGGGGAAGCTGGGAGCATGGCAAGCAAACGATAAGGCGGTTGATGAGGCTGATGCCACCGCTCGGGCCATTCTCAAGGCGAATGATCCGTCGCCGGATCAAATAAACGATCTTAAGGCGAAGGCAGCCGTGCTCAACACTTTGCTTGGTGACCAGGATTACCAGAAGAAAAGGCTGGAAGATGGTATGGACTTACAGGATTTTCGGAACGTCGAGACAGACCTATTAGACGCGGCACGGAAGGCAAATGTTACGCTGGATGGGAAGCTGGGAGCATTGCAAGCAGGTGATAAAACCTTCACGGATCTCAAAACGACTATTGAGGGCATCAATACCCCTGGGCATCAACTAAGCGATGAGGAAAAAGCTACGCTTCAAAGCCAATTGGATGCTCTTAGTGCACTTCTGAACGCAGACGAGTATATCCATACCCTGGTAACAGAGGAAACTATGGATACCAATGGAAGAGATCGAGGAAAAACGTACGCTGCGGTTTTTATGGGCGTCAGTGCGGCGGCGGAGAAAGCCGGTATAGCCTTGACGGAGAATATGCGGAAAAAGGTGAATTTTTTGAGTGAGTACATCGTCTCGGTTGCAGCCCAGAGGGCCTCTGGAAATATGGAACCGTCACCGGATAAGGATAAAGAAGGCTTCGGCGAGTTATTGAAGAACGTCAATTCGATTCTTAAGGATAAAGCGTATATGGATAGTTTGGGTGGCGCCGACTCCGATGAGCGTAAAGCCTTCGACGCCAAAATCAAATGCATCACCGATGCGGCCAAAGCGGCGGGGATTGATCTAAAAGAGTATGACAAGCTGGCCGCGTACGCGCCGCCAGCGCCTTCCAACGAACCGCCGCCGCCTCAGCCCCCACCGCCCGCTCCCGCAGCTCCTGCCATTGATCAGAATAATCTGAAAGCCAAGTTGGAGACCATTTACACCGCCAACCTGGATCCCGCGGCCGAAAGTGTATTTAATAATTATGGGGGAGATCGG
>JAFATP010000189.1 GCA_019243895.1 Alphaproteobacteria bacterium | reverse complement strand
CCTTCTATTTATTTCGATGCAGGCGGGAAGCCTGTATTGGGGCTGGAAATTGAAACCAACCATCAGCCTTTTATAATCGCATGCTGTACGGCACGGCGTGAATCCGCCAATAGAACCGGCGCGCCGCCGTTCGTTGTGATGTCTCTGCCCCACCACACGTTTAGCGTCGTTGTTAACGACCGGCCGGTGTCTTTCACAAGCGGCGCAATGATCCATGCAGAGGGCAGGGCGCTGGAAACCTTATATCAATTGATGTTAAGGGTAGCTCACCCCGGCCCCGACCGGGGCGGGGCGGGAGCGCTGGGAGCGTAAGCCGCGTCGCAGCGGTATTATTGTCACGAAATTTTCACAAATCCCTCCAAAAATCTTAAGCTTTTCCGTGCTATAATAGGGTGCATTTTATAGGCGGTGACGGCGCATGACGGGCTTTGTGAAAGCGGTATGGTATTGAATCCTTTTCGGCATCTTTATTATTATTACTTGGATCTCCGCTCCCGCCGTGCGCACGGAAAACTCAATGCCTCCCCGGATTCCTTGAATGAAATCTCCGAGCGCATCCAGCATGCGGTTGATGAAAACAAGGTGGCGCGGATGGCGGAGATCGGGTCGATGGCGCCCCTCATCGACGCCATTAGAAGCAAGCATTTTAAAGCTCCTCTCAACGGAAACGATCCGCAGTGGAGACGTTTCCGCCCGTGGCTGGACGACATCCGGCAGCGAAGGATCGATTCCGGTATGTCTCCCGCTATCACACCGAGCGATCTTTACGATTTCACGCAATCGGATGAGGTGGCCCGTCCATGTACGCGGCAGGAGCGGTATGCGGCGCTGTATGCGAAAATGAATTACGGGCCGGAAGGGGCATGGGCGGAGGTATTGCCCCGCCAGGCGGAAGAACGCCAGTTGCGGCAGATAGACGAGCTAAGCGCGGCGGAGGCTAAACGGAAGCAATTGACGCCGGCGCAGGAGGAAGCCTTAAAGGACAGGCTGCGTCATCATTTTGCGGAAGCGCAAGATCGGCGCATCGGAAGGATCATCGAGAGAACTGTTTTTGTAAAACCCGAGCATCAAGAGGAATTGCTGAGAACCTTGGAAGAATGCAGAGCGGCGGGAGGAAAAGCGGCGGAAGAAGCGGAGGGGCGTGTCCGGGAGATAATGGATCAGGCTTACGAAAACGCGTGCGGCATCCAGCCGCGCTTGGAGAATTTAACGCCGGAACAGAAGGATCAGTGGAAACAAAGGGCCCTCGAGGAATTTGAAAAAGTGGCGGAGAGCGTGCCGCGGCGCTCACTCGCGCTTTCGCAGGAAAATTTCCATAAGGTGATCGAGGATACATTTACCGAATTACGCTTGGGGCAACCAGTCCTGCACGGGACAGTGATTCCGTTGCCGATAGAAGGCGCCCCGACAGGCATGGGGGGAGAGGATTCCGGAATTATTGAACAGGGGGGTAGTAGTGTTGTGCTTCGGCGCGACGCTTCTTCATATTCTCCTGCGGTGGCAGACAGCGGCGAAATAAATTTTGATGATTTGGCACGCGCTTCGCCCAGGGCAGCGGAATCCGTGGTTTCTCCGGCGAAAGAACTTCCCGTTTCCACGCCGGGCGCCGAAACGCCGCCGGCATCTTCTGCCGAAACGCCGGTGGTGAAACCACCTAATGCCGCCCCGCCGGAACCTGTTCCCTCGTCATCGGTGGAATTGGCTCCGGCCACGCCGCGCCGTACTCCTGCACCGCCCACACAAACCGTGCAGCCTGTCATACCGGAGCAGCCTCCACCGCCTTCGCCCGCGCCGCCGGTGGAATTGGCTCCGGCCGCGCCGCGCCGTATTCCGCTTACTGTCATTGATGCGCCCGCCCCGCCTGCGCAAACTGCGCCTCCTGTCATGCCGGAGCGGGCGGCGGCATCCCTTGCCGAAACCCGGGTGCCGGGAACACCTGATGCCGGTCCGGCGGAGATCATCCCCGCAGCGCCACCCGCTCCTCCGTCTGCGTCACCGCCTTTGGCAGAACCGGTCATTTCGTCTACGCCGCCGCCCGCCGCTTCTTCGCCCGGCTATGGAGGCGGTTCTTATGGTTATGGCGGCGGCTCCGCACCGGCAGTTGAGGAGATGGCCACGGCGGAGCGGATAGAGCAAAGACTAGAAGCGGCTGCCGAGCACGGCCGCGTTGCCCGATACACATTGCCGGCGATAGGTATTGCCGCCGGAGGATTCGCCGCGTATCATTTGCTGCGGGATCAGAAGCGCAAGCCTGCGTCTGAAACCCAGCCCGTCACATTCACCCCCGGCGCGCAGACGCAGCTGGGAGTGAAAATGCAGGTAAGCCGCATCCCCGAATCCCTCCTGCTGAATCCGCATTTACTTATTGGCAAATAATTTCCCGCCGGATATGCCGTGCTGACGCGGCGAATTCATAAGGGAGATGATCATGGGCGCATCCAGGCCATTGCAAAGCGTTAATCCCGCCACCGGCGAGACGATTGCCGAATATCAGCCGCACGACGAAGCATACGCTAACGCCGCCATCGAGCGTGCACATGCGTGCTTCCTGCGCTGGCGCGGGCAACCCTTCGCCGAGCGGGCGCAGCTGATGCGCAAGGCGGCGCAATTGCTGCGGGAACGCAAGGCCGCGCTGGCGCGGCTGATTACCGATGAAATGGGCAAGCTGCTGAAAGACGGCGCGGCGGAGATTGAAAAATGCGCCCTGTGCTGCGAGCATTTCGCCGCTCACGGCGGGGTGATACTGGCGGATGAGCAGATTC
>JAFATP010000166.1 GCA_019243895.1 Alphaproteobacteria bacterium | reverse complement strand
AAGCCTTCGCCCGCGAGGCGCTGGACGTGCTGGATGCCCGGCATCAGCGACGCCGCCTGCGTGAAACATATGCGGCGGATAATGTTCATGTGATGCGTGAGAATAAGCAATATATCTCTTTCAGTGGTAATGATTATTTTGGTTTATCGCATCACCCGGAGGTGGTCGCCGCCGCCGCCGGGGCATTACGCCGCGACGGCGCAGCTGCGGGCGCATCGCGCCTGGTCACCGGCAATCATCCGCGCTATGCCGAGCTGGAAACCCTGCTGGCCGCCATGAAGGGCACGGAGGCGGCCTTGGTGTTCGGCAGCGGTTATCTTGCCAATCTGGGCGTCATCCAGGCGCTGGCGGATCAAAATGATTTGATCCTGGCCGACCGGCTCTCTCATGCCTGCATGCTGGACGGCGCCAGGCTTTCCGGCGCCACGCTGATGCGGTTCGCGCATAATAGCGTGGAGCATGCCCGCGCGCTGCTGGAAGCCCACCGCAAGGAGTTCGGCCATTGCCTGATCCTCACCGAAACCGTGTTCAGCATGGACGGTGATCTCGCGCCGGTCGCCAAACTGGCGGCGCTGGCGGAAGCGCATGACGCCTGGCTGATCACCGACGACGCGCATGGGCTCGGCATTGTGCCCGCGCATCCGCAGGCGGCGGTGCAGATCGGCACGCTCTCCAAGGGCGCGGGCAGCTACGGCGGTTATGCCTGCGCGGGCAGGGAGGTGATCGAGTATCTCATCAACGCCGCACGCAGCCTGGTCTTTTCCACCGCGCTGCCGCCCGCCTGCGTCGCCGCCTCCGCCGCCGCGCTGCGCCTGCTTGGGAAAAACGCGGAACTGCCGGCGCGGGCGCTTGCCAACGCCCGGCATTTCACGGCGCTGCTGGAAAAGCCCGAAGCGCAGAGCGCCATCGTGCCGGTGATCCTGGGCGAGCCGGAGCGCGCGCTGGAAGCGTCCGCCGCGCTGGAGCGCGAGGGGCTGCTGGTTTCCGCCATCCGCCCGCCCGCCGTGCCGCCGGGATCGGCGCGGCTGCGCTTCGCTTTTTCGGCGCTGCACGAGCGGGCGCAGGTGGAGCGCGCGGCGCACCTGCTTAAAACCCACGGCTACGCATGAAGATCGCCTGCTTAAGCGGCTGGGGCCAGCCGGCGGATGCGCTCTCGTCAATCGCGCCGGAGGCCGCGCACGTGGCCTATGCCGCCCATGCCGATCTGGCGCAGGCGCTGACGCATATCGCGGAGGCGGCGCAGGACGCCGAATTGGTCATCGGCTGGTCGATGGGCGGGCAGATGGCGGTGCGCGCCGTCGCCGCGGGCTATATCGCGCCGCGGCGGCTGGTGCTGATCGGCACGCCGTTTCAATTCGTGCGCAATGAAAAGCTCGCGCTCGGCATGGGCCCAGATACCCACGCCCAATTCCGCCATAACCTGGTGTATCAGCCGACGCGGGCCTTCGGCAAATCCTACGCGTTGATTGCGCATGGCGATCATAAAGCCGATGCCGTGCAATCCTTCCTTCGCCCGGCGCCCGCGCATGACTGGCTTTACTGGCTGGATGCGATGGCGGATTATTCCTGCGCGGATCTTGATTTCTCGGCCTTCCCGCCGACGCTGCTGATCCACGGCGAACGCGACGCGGTGACCGGCGCCGAACAGTGCAAGGCCTTTCACGCCGCCCTGCCCCGCGCCACGCTGGCCATTCTCGAAGGCTGCGGCCACGCCCCGCACTGGCATGATCCGGCGAGAGTACAACATCTGATTACCGCCCATGTTCAGCGCTAACGCCGTCACCCGCGATTTCAGCCGTGCCGCGTCCACTTATGACGCACACGGCGCCTTGCAGCAGCAAGCCCTGGCCGAATGCGCCCGCCTGCTGGCGCCGCACGTGGCAAAAGACGCGGCGGTGCTGGATGCCGGTTGCGGCACAGGGCGGCTGATGGAGCAGGGGGTAAACTGGCGCATCACCGGCGTCGACCTTGCGCCCGGCATGTGCGCCTCCGCACACGCCCGCGGCATGCGCGTCTGCGCCGGGGATATCGCGGCACTGCCTTTTCCCGGCGCGCAATTCTCAGGCGTGCTGTGCTCGCTGGTGCTGCAATGGCTGAATGCTCCCGCCCAGGCGCTCTCAGAGTTGCACCGCGTCTGCACCGGCGGCGCGAGCGCCGCGCTTTGCGTGTTCGAGGAAGGAACATTGCATGAGTTGAAAGCGGTGGCGGGAAAGGAAACGCGCGTCAGTCCTTTTTTCACACAGGGCGCCATCGAGCGCATGGCGCAAGAGGCAGGATGGCAGGTGATGCAAACGCATTCCCGCCGCGTGGTGGAATATTACGCGGATGCGCGCGCGCTGTTTCAGCGGTTGAAGGCCATCGGCGCCACCAATAAGCTCGCTCACCGCCCGCGCGGGCTTGCCACGCCCGCCTGGCTTGCGCGCGTGGATGCGCATTACCGGGATGCTTTCGGCATTGACGGGGTGCTGCCCGCAAGCTGGCAGCTGCATTTTCTGCTGCTGCAAAAAGTCATATGACTGACGCACTGTTCATCACCGGCACCGGCACCGGCATCGGCAAGACGTTTTTCACCGCCGCGCTCACCCGCGCGTTGATTCGCGCCGGAAAGCGCGTGCAGGCCATCAAGCCGGTCGTCAGCGGCTATGCGGATGATTGCGCCAGCGACCCGGCGCGGCTGCTCTCGGCCATGGATATTCCGCACACGGCCGAAGCCATTGCCGCCATCGCGCCGTGGCGTTACCGCGCCCCGCTTTCTCCCCATCTTGCGGCGCGCATGGAAGGGAATCCTCCCACCCTGCAGGAGGTGGTCTCCTTCTGCCGGGGCCATGCGCACGCGCGCCCCGATGCATTGCTGGTGGAAGGCGCGGGCGGCATTATGTCGCCATTGAATGAGCACCATGTGTTTCTCGACCTCGCCGCCGCGCTGGGCCACGAGGCGGTGTTATTATGCGGCGGTTATCCCGGCAGCATCAGCCACGCGCTGACCGCCATTGCCGCGCTCGGTTCACGCGGCCTTGCGCTGCGCGCGGTGGTGGTGAACGCGGCGGCGGGCGGCCATAAGGAAGCCGCGGCGGCGGCGGATGCCATCCGACAATTTGCACCAGGGCCTCTTTCCGTTTATAACCTGCCTCATGCCGAGCATGCGGATTCCATCGATGAAAGCGAAGCGCCATGGCTGAACCTCCTGCCTTCGCCGTAGCATTCGACCGCCTGCTGCAGAAGCTGATGCCGAAGCGCCGCTCGCGCGAAGCCCCGCTGTCGCCGCAGGGCCTGCCGTACGCCAGCTTCGAGCGCCGCATGCTGGCGATGACGCTGGACGCCGCCCTGGTGGCGCTGATCATGGCGCCGTTCAACGGCATGATCACGCGCGCCGCTTACCAGGCCGATCCCGCCGCCCTGCAGGCGCTGCTGAAAACCTATGCCACGCCCGAAGCGGCACAGGCGGCCTTTGTGCAAACCATGCAGAGCGGGGTGCTGCTGAAAGGCGTGCTGGCGCTGGCGCAGATCCAGTTCGGCATTCTGGCCACTTACAGCTTTATTTTCTGGCATTTTTACGCCGCCACTCCCGGCAAGCTGCTGCTGCGCATGCGCATTGTCAGCGCCAAGACCGGCGAGCGCATCAGCGACAACCAGGGCCTGCTGCGCATCGTCGGCTA
>JAFATP010000080.1 GCA_019243895.1 Alphaproteobacteria bacterium | reverse complement strand
GGCCTGATCATCGGCGCTATCGTCGGCGCGCTGATGGGAGCGCTGGTGATGGGCGGGCTGGCGCTGGCGGGAATTCCACTGGCGGGAATCGGCATCGCCGCCGTTATTGGCGGATTTTCGGCGCTGGGGGCTTATCACGGCGCGCATGAATTCAACCAGGTCGGTATTGTGACCGGCGCGGTGTCCGCTTCGCACGAAAGGGCCGAAGAGCGCATGAAGGAGTTCGAGGATTCACGCTTCGCGGAACTGAAACGCGATATTGCAGGGCTGAAAGCGGTTGTCACAGGAGAAAGACCTCCAGAACCCATGGCGGTCGATGGCGAACCGGACGGAAGGGCGGTGGATGCGAATCACCGTGACTACCGCACCCAGCATTGCAGTGAAGGTCACTGCCCGCCGGAGATGAAGCCGGTGTTCTGGAAAGTGGCGGGCATCGGCCTTGCCGTGGGCGCCGCCGCAGGCGCTCTGTTCGGCGGCAGCGGCTTAATGGGCCATTTGCTGCATCCCATCGCCGAGGGGCTTGCACAGAATCAAATCACGGCGGCATCCACCATCGTGGGCGGCGCGGCGGGCGCCAGCTTCGGCATCAACCGCGACCTGTTCCGCCGGGTGTTCGACGTGACCGACCATTGGTTCCGCGGCATCGTGATTCCTCCCGCCAACGGCGGGGAAAAGGCCCGCACCCAAGACCTTTCCCCTTTTCCCCCGTCACCCGCCCTCCGCAAGACGGAAACACCCTCTCCCCGCGTGCTTCTCACCTCCACCGAAACATCGCGCAGCACCACGTTTTACCAGGATGCCGAAACGGTGCGCCGCGCCGCCCTGCTGGCGCTGGACCATACGCAGGTGCGCCGCCCGCACTGAGACGCCTCCGCTTCGCAGCGGATGCTTGCGCCGGGGATGATGCACGCTAATATCCTGTCATATCGCTGTAATAAAAGATTAACATTACATTTTCGCCCCCTGTGATACACTGGTGGCAATGGAAAAGGCCGTCTAAATATGTCTAAATTACAGGATTATAACGAAGAATATCATAAGACGCTGGGCGAGGAAGGCTTCGGCCCCGCCATTGAGGCGGCGTATAACGCCAAGCGCGACCAGGTGATCGGCAGCACCGTGCGCGGCACCGTGGAGCTTACCACCACTTCCTTCGTTCGCGGCGCGTTTCTGGCCGCCGCCGTTATCGTGGCCGGTTCCGCCCTGTTCGCAGCGGGCTGGTATGCCACGCGTGGAGCCACCGTGACGCTCGATGCCGTCCGCGCGCATGACATATTCGAAGCCGCGATGGGCGGATTCAACGCAGGCGTGCGCGCGCTGATTCATCCCCTGGGATTGATCGCCGCCGGCGCCGCAGGCGTCGCCAATGCTTACATGGCCAAGCGCGATGAGACGCGCGAGGAGAACGAGGCGCTTCAGCAGGCCAAGGCGCGCCAGGAAATGCTGGCGCTGAAACGTTCCCTGGAGGCCAAGAAAGAAGCGGCCGCCGCGCCGCAAACCGCCTGTGCCTCATCTCAACCCGCGGCACAGTCTCAGCCCGCGCCCGCGCAGAGCGTGATGGAAAAATATAACATCCGCTCCTGCAAGCGCGATACCGGCCTTGCCGCCTATATCAACGAACAAGCCGCCCACGCGGCTGCAACCGCCAAAGGATGATTGCCATGAGTCTTTCCACCCCTCCCGCCACTGTTGAGAGCGCTCCTGCCGCCGATCCTAAGAACCTGCCGCCGCAGGTGATTCAGGGTATCCTGGAACAGGCAAAGAAACTCCTGCCGGAAGAAATGTATAACCGCATGAAATTCGACGGGGATTTCGCTCGAAAAGTCATCGAGATGACGCTGGCCGATAAGCCGCCGCCGGAACGCAGCGGCATCACCGGATTCATCGGCAATACGTGGGACGGCGTCAAGAATTTTTTCACGGGCGGCATTTTCAGCACGATCGGCTCATCCGCCGCGGTGGCCGGAGTCACCTATGGGCTGGGGAGATTGGCCCCGAAAATAATGGGGGTGGACGTGCCGGCGGATAGCAGCTACGGCGATCATGCTAAATCGGTTGTGCTGGCCGAACGGTATGGCTTCATGTCATTTGGAATCGGCAGCCTCATCAGCGCTGTGACCGCCATCTTCACGTCCGGCAAGCAATATGACGAAAAACGAAAAATATGGTATGCGATGCACGGACAGATGAATCCCGATCTGGCGGGAGCGGGCCAGACGCAGGTGACCGATGCGGGATTTCCGCAGAATTTCAATTCCGGGCTACCCCAATTGACCGGGCCACAGACACAGCAGCAGCCCAGGA
>JAFATP010000077.1 GCA_019243895.1 Alphaproteobacteria bacterium | reverse complement strand
ATATCCGCCCTTGGACACTTTCACAGAAACATTTTTTCCAACCGTGGGCGTTTAGCGCAACTCCTCATTATAAATCAAGCTGCCCTCTTACTCGCGCCATTTCCCGGCGATAGGCCGTGTCGAGGACATAATGCAGCACGCTCGGTCCCAGCTGCTCTGGCGAGGCTTCTTCCATCCGTTTCCTTAGAAGCGCCTCGTGCTCGCCCGGAGCCGATATTCTCATTAATATTTTTTCGGCGGCGGTTAACAGTTTTGCCTCCCGATGTTCCCGTATACAATCCGCTAAAATAACCGGTTCAAGGGCATCCACGACGGGTTTTTCTATTCTCTCCCCCTTTCGGCGCTCGGTGTCGGGGTTACCGAGAGAAAAGCGCTGCCCCGTGCACCACTCCGCCCCCACAGCGGTATGCTGGCCAATCTCAGTGAGGCAATGCTCGCACTGACGCAGGAATTCTTCAGGGTTGCGGTAACGCATGCCCGGTTGATCCGCCGCCACCAGATCCTTAAATCGCTCCACGCGGCCACGCAATATCTGCTCTGCTTCCGTTACCATTACTCTAGCAGGCCCGATGTTGCACATAAGACTTCCCTCCGCCCGGGCGCTCGCAATCTGGTGATGGACGTGCAGCGCATCCCAGCCGAAACTCCGGGTCGTAGGGGAAATCACGGCTATATCTCCACCACGCGCAAGCAACTCTTCCGGTTGTTGCTCACGGTGTTTTCGCCAAAGTAATTGGAATAGTCACCGGAAAAACGGATTTTATCCATGGCTATTTACTTTTGTGCCGCTTTGTCTTTTCTATCTTTCGGCAGCCGCTTCGCCAATTGCGTGAACTCGCGCCTAACTCTTTCCGTATCCCCTACCAACTCGGCGTCCGCGATGGATTCTCCCAATGACTTCACCGCTTTGCGCGTGCGTAATGTCACTTCTAAATTATCTTTGCCATCCCCGTTGCCGTTGGGGCCATGATAGTCCCAGCGGGTTACCGCGGCTTCTTCTTCGGGAATAATGCGAAGCGCCTCATGGATAAGATCAGCTTGGTAAGGCTTCGCTTCAAAAAAGCGAATGACGGCCACGGGCTGCGGGCGCTCACTTTGTGTGTCCATTTTGCGTTCTAATTTAATTTGCATATGCGCTTCTCCTAAGAGAGTTAGGTGGCTTGGTTAAAATAAATTAACCTAAACCTCCGCCACGCGCAAGAATAAATCTTTCTGGCTGCCGGTCATGGTGTTTTCGGCGTCCGTCAGCGCAATCGGATATTCTCCGGTGAAGCAGGCATCGCAGAATTGCGGCTGATTGGCGACGCGGCGCGCCTCTCCCACCGCGCGGTAAAGCCCGCCGATGGAAAGGAAGGCGAGACTGTCGGCATCAATGAGTTTTGCCATGGCGGCAACATCGTTCTGCGCCGCCAGCAACTGGTCGCGCGTCGGCGTATCCACACCGTAGAAGCAGGAATGGGTGGTCGGCGGGCTGGCGATGCGCATATGCACTTCGGCGGCGCCCGCTTCGCGCACCATCGCCACGATTTTCTTGCTGGTGGTGCCGCGCACGATGGAATCGTCCACCAGCACCACGCGCTTGCCCGCCAGCACCGCCCGGTTGCCGTTATGCTTCAGCTTGACGCCGAGATGGCGCACCTGGTCGCTCGGCTCGATAAACGTGCGGCCGACGTAATGATTGCGGATGATGCCGAGATCGAACGGGATGCCGGAAGCCTTGGCATAGCCCAGCGCGGCGGGAATCCCGGAATCCGGCACCGGCACCACCACATCTCCCGGCGCGGGCGCCTCATGCGCCAGCTCGGCGCCGATGGCCTGGCGCGTTTCATACACGTTGCGGTTCTCGCACACGCTGTCGGGCCGGGCAAAATACACATATTCGAAAATGCAGAAGCGCGGCGGCACGGGCGAGAACGGATGAAGGGAGCGCATGCCTTCGGCGCTGATCACCACCATCTCGCCCGCCGCCACGTCTCGCACATATTCCGCGCCGATGATGTCCAGCCCGCAGGTTTCGGAGGCCAGCACATAGGCGTCGTTCAGGCGCCCCAGTACCAAAGGGCGCACGCCGAACGGGTCACGCACGCCGATCATCTGCCCGCGCGCCATCACCACCAACGAATACGCGCCTTCCACCTGCTTCAGCGCATCAATCAGCCGCTTTTCCACCGTCTGCTCCCGCGACAGCGCGATCAGGTGAATGATGGTTTCGGTGTCGGAGGTGGATTGAAACAGGCAGCCGCGCGCAATCAGCTCCTTGCGCAGCGTCATGGCGTTGGTCAAATTGCCGTTATGCGCCACCGCCAGCCCGCCGAAGCTGAAATCGCCGAACAGCGGCTGCACGTTGCGTAAGCCGGCGTCGCCGGTGGTGGAATAGCGGTTATGGCCGATCGCCATATCGCCCTTCAGGCGGCCGATGATATCCGCGGAATTGAAATTATCGCCCACCAGCCCGATGGCGCGGTGCGCATAGCATTGATTGCCCTCGAAGGAAACGATGCCCGCCGCCTCCTGGCCGCGGTGCTGCAGCGCGTGCAGGCCCAGCGCCACGCGCGCCGCCGCTTCCGGCGCGCCGTACACGCCGAACACCCCGCATTCCTCATGCAGCGAATCTTCCTCCGCGAAGGGTCGCTCACCCATGTACCGTTCCTCTTTCCGTGTTCGCTTTAACGGCGCAATAGATGCACACCATCGCCAGCGCGAAAAAAACCAGCCCCGGCAGGTGAATCATCATCATCATGGTCAGCGCGTCCGCCGCCAGCACCGGCGTGCACGCCACACATGCCAGGCGCACCGCATCCTGATATTCCATCGGCACTTTCACTATCTTGCCCATGCCGAGCGTCAGCAGCCCATAGAGCAGCATCTGCGCCATACGATACACCATGACCGCCAGAAGTAAAAGAGGATAAAGGAAGATCACCGTCAGGATTTTAACGTAGGCGGCAATGCGCTCGGCAATGCTCCGGGCATTGTCGCGCGTCAGGGTGAAGTCACCCTTGGCGGGGAAATCATAGATGCGCGTTTCCCCGCGCGCTTTATCCTTATGCAATATCTGGTGCTGGCCCACCACCAGCGCGTCACCCCCCGTTTTCGCCCATTGCAGCACATCATGGGTGGTGTCGATCACCACCAGCGGGGTTTGCGATTGCCGGTCGCGGATGTAATAAGGCTGGGGCACCTCCGTGTTCAGCGTGCCGTCATGGAAGGTCATCGGCGGGATCTGGTTAAAGATATAATCGAAATCGCCGGCGGAAAATTGCGCGGCGGCGCTGGACAGGCTGAAAAGGATCGCCGCCGTCACCGGCACGCAGAGAATGGCCAGCACCAGCAGCAGATAGCCGAAGCCGATACCCTGCCAATCCTGCAATACTTCGCGGTAGAGAGCATGGGAATAGAAGGTGCGGGGAATGGCCTGGAGATAGGAAACAATCACGGCGCGAGAGCCCGGCTCTGGGGAACATTTCCCAGCATTTTTTCCAGCACATCAGACTGCGAAGCGCCTGCGTCGGATTCCCCGGACTCTTCGTTTTCCTGCTTTTCCGCATGTCGGTGCGATGAGGAAACATGCTTACGCCCGGTGATGCGGTCATTGAGCGAGGAAAGATCGCGCAAATATTCGGGCGCGATCTGCGCCAGCACCAATGCGCCTTTTTCCACCGCCGGGCGCGTGCGCGCGCCTTTCAGCCATTCGGGATATTCTTTCTCGTTCATGCCCATGGTCATCAGAAAGAACGCCAGGGATACGATGAAGGCGCCGCGCAGCGCCCCGAAGAAAAGTCCGAGCATGTTATCCAGGAATCCCACATCGCCGCCTTCCTTAACGTATCGCAGGATGAAGGCGTTGATAATGGAAAATCCCAGCAGGGACGTCACATAAAGCCCTAGCGTGGCAATGCCCGCCGCCACCATCGGATTCTTGAAATGCGGCTGCATCTTCACGGCGAGGGAAGGAAAATAATAAAGGGTGATCAGCCCGGCGCCGATCCATGCGCCCAATGAAAGGATTTCGCGCACGAAGCCGCGAAAGAACGCAAAGAGGCAGGACAGCGCCATCACTCCAAGCACGGCGGCATCGAAATAAGTGAAATTGGCGTTGATCATAGCGCGGCCAGATCATACGCAGGCGCGCCCGGTTTTGCAACCTCCGCCAGTTGGGCCAGCTGCGTCACCATCCGGACTTTTAGCCCGCCTGCCGCGGGGGTTGCCGGTGCCGCGGCATTGCAGACCGCTTTCTTAAACCCCAGCTTTTCCGCCTCTTTCAGCCGCGCCTCGCTGCGCGACACCCGCCGCACTTCGCCGGACAGGCCGATTTCGCCGAAAATCACCGTATCGGCGGCGATGGGGACACCGCTCTGCGCCGAAAGCAAGGCGGCGGCCACCGCCAAATCCGCCGCCGGTTCGCCGATGCGCAGGCCGCCCGCCACGTTCAGATAGACCTCCTGGTCGGAAAACCGCGCCGAAAGCCGCGTCTCCAGCACCGCCAGCACCATCGCCAGCCGGTTGCCGTCCCACCCCACCACGGCGCGGCGCGGGCTGGACATATAAGAAGGCGTCACCAACGCCTGAATCTCCACCAGCAGGGGGCGGGAGCCCTCCATGCCAGCAAAAACGCTGGCGCCGCTGACATGTTCGCTCCGCTCGGAAAGAAATAATGCGGAGGGGTTGGCCACTTCCTGCAGGCCAAGATCGGTCATGGTGAAGACGCCGATTTCGTCGGTGCCGCCGAAGCGGTTCTTCACGGCGCGCAGAATGCGATATGGATGCGCGCGCTCGCCCTCGAAATAAAGCACGGTATCCACCATGTGCTCCAGCACGCGCGGACCGGCGATCTGCCCGTCCTTGGTGACATGCCCCACCAGGAACAGTGTAAAGCCCCGCCGCTTGGCCAGGCGGATCAGCTCGTGGGAGGCGGCGCGCACCTGGGAAACCGTGCCCGGCGCCGCCTCGATATTGTCCACCACCATGGTCTGCACCGAGTCGATCACCACCATGTCCGGCGGCTGCGGCGCGTCCAGGCTCGCCAGGATATCGCGCACGGACGTGGCGGCCGCCAGGCTCACGCCGGGATGCACCAGCCCCAGCCGCCGCGCCCGCAGGCTCACCTGCGCCACGGATTCCTCCCCCGTCACGTACACGCATGAAAGTCCGCCGGTCGCCGCGCGCACCGCCGCCTGTAACAGCAGCGTGGATTTGCCGATGCCCGGATCGCCGCCGATCAGCACGGCGGAACCCTCCACCAGCCCGCCGCCCAACACCCGGTCCAATTCGGCCACGCCGGTTTCGCGGCGCGGCGCGTCCTCCACCTCGATTGAAAGCGGCACCAATCCAAGCTTCTTGCCCTTGCCGGAGGTGAGGCCCTTGGGCGTGATCTCCTGCTTTTCCTCGATAATGCTGTTCCACTCGCCGCACGCCTCGCATCGCCCGGCCCATTTACTGGTCACCGCGCCGCAGGCTTGGCACATATAATGGGCGGTTGCTTTGGGCATAAGTTTACGCAAGCGTTAATATACTAGCTATTCCTATGCTTTTGACTTATCCTGCGCCAGCGAAAATCGCGCGGTACTCCTATGGCAAAGAAATACGGTTTTCTGCTCGGTCGGTTCCAGCCGCTGCATAAGGGCCATCAATACCTGATCGATCAAATAAAAGAGCGCGGGTATGAGCCGATCCTTTTTTTGGGATCGAGCAATTTCAAACGGGACCGCGATACCGATCCCCTGACCTTCCACGAGCGGGTGGAAATGATCCGCCTTATTTATCCAGATTTAAGCCCCGAGGCCGGAAAGGATGGCTCGCCGCCCGGGCTAGTGCCGTTTTTTGACGGAATACCCCCCAATGACTACGAT
>JAFATP010000297.1 GCA_019243895.1 Alphaproteobacteria bacterium | reverse complement strand
CAGCTTCAGCGTGGTGGCACGCACCGGCGACCGCCTGAACCAGCTGCGCTTCCGCCGCACGCGCGGGGAAACGCCCAAGCCCATCACCGCGGCGGACTGGAAGCAGCTGTTCGACGAAGGCCAGATCATGCATTCGGAGGACGACAGCAGGCAATTAAGCAACGAAACGGGCATGCTGCGCTTCACCGTTGATTTAAAGGGCGCGGGCGCGGAGAACGAAGTTATCGGCTACCGCGCCAGAAAACACGCCAACCGCATCGACCTTGCCGGGCGCGATTATGACCCGCTGGATTTCTGGGAGCCGCTGCGCGTGCACAAAAGCCGCTCGCTGATTCTCGATCCCGACGAATTCTATATTCTCATGACCAAGGAAGCGGTGGCGGTTCCGCCGGATTACGCGGCGGAAATGCTGCCGTATGACACGCGCGCCGGGGAGTTCCGCGTGCATTACGCGGGCTTCTTCGACCCCGGCTTCGGCTGGAACGAGTCCACCAGGAAAGCGGGGAGCAGCCGCGGCGTGCTGGAAGTGCGCTCGCATGAGGTGCCGTTCCTGCTGGAGCACGGGCAAACGGTTGGCTGGCTGCGCTATGAGCGCATGGCCCGGCGGCCCGCGAAAATGTACGGCCAGGACAGCACGTCCAATTATCAGGGCCAGGGCCTGAAGCTCGCCAAGCAATTCCGCCTGCCGGGGGCTTAGGTTCGCGGCGCCGAAGCCGGTTGACAACGCGCCGCGTTTGAGGCTTGCTAACCGTTTAGCCATCCGCGCCCAACGTAGTGATTTTCATGCAGCAGGCCGCCCGCATCAGCGCCGCCATCGAGTTGCTCGGCAGCATCGTTGATTCCTGGCAACAGGAGCGCGGCGCGCCTGCCGATAAATTATGCGAGGCGTATTTCAAAGAGCGCCGCTATATCGGCTCGCATGACCGCGGCGCCATCGCCGAACTGGTGTATTGGTGCCTGCGCCACAAGGCGGTGCTGCAATGGTGGTGCGAGCGGCTGCACGCCGTGGCTGGCGCGCGTTCTTATGTGATGGCGGCGCTGCTGCTGCGCCGGGATGCGGAGCCGGCCCAGCTGGCGACCATTTTTTCCGGCGGCAAATACGCGCCGCCGCCGCTCACCGAAACCGAATGGCAGTGGGCGCATCAGCTGGGGCGCCAGGAAATATATCACCCCGACATGCCGGACGCGGTGCGGCTGAATTATCCGCAATGGCTGGAGCCGAAGCTCAAGGCGTCGCTGGGTTCGGCGCTGGCGGGGGAAATGAAAGCCAGCAACCACCAGGCTCCGCTGGATTTACGCACCAACACGCTGCTGATCACGCGCGACGAGCTGGTGGCCCGGTTGCGCGAGGAAGGGTTCGACGCCATCCCCGCGCCTATTTCGCCGATCGGTATCCGCCTGCGCCAGCGCCAGCCGGTGTTCACCTCGCCGCTGTTCCGCGAAGGGCTGTTCGAGGTGCAGGACGAAGGCTCGCAGGTGGTGTCGCAGCTGGTGACGGCGCGCGCGGGCATGAAGGTGATCGATTTCTGCGCCGGGGCGGGCGGCAAGACGCTGGCGGTGGCGGCCAACATGGATAATAAGGGGCGGCTGCTGGCGTGGGACATTTCCGCCAAGCGCCTGAGCCAGCTGCCGCAGCGGCTGCGGCGGGCGCAGGTGTTCAACGCGGAATGGCGCGTGCTCACCTCGGAGCGCGACAGCTACATCAAGCGGCACAAGGCGTCCGCCGATCGCGTGCTGACCGACGTGCCGTGCAGCGGCAGCGGCACCTGGCGCCGCAATCCGGATTTGAAATGGCGGTTCACGCCGCGTGATCTGGAAGAGGTGCTGGCGATTCAGCAGCGCATTCTGGAAAGCGCGGCGCGGCTGGTGAAACCGGGCGGCCAGCTGGTTTACGCCACCTGTTCGCTATTGAAAGATGAGAATGAACAGCAGGTTGCAAATTTCCTGGAAGCTCATGCGAATTTCAGGGTTGTGTGCGCGCAAAAAGTATGGAATAAAACTGCATCCGCAGATGCGGCTTCTTCCGAAGTTAGTTATCTGTGGCTCACTCCGCAGCAAGACGGATGCGACGGGTTTTTCGCGGCAATATTGGAGCGCCAAGCTTCTTAAAAGCGGCGATAGCCCAAAAAAGATTATGGCGGGAAATGGTTTGCACATGCGCCTTGCATTAAAAGGGGCATGGGTCTGTTCTCGCCATGGCGTATAAACCGTAGGTAGGGAGCAGACGCATGAAAATGGTCCGCAGTACAAAAAACTTCTTCGCCCGGCTATTTCATACGCGTAATATCATCATCATCTCCCCGCATCGAACCAACCATCTTTCGATCAGCGGGAGTTTTCAGGTCATCGGGTTGATCACCGCCGTGGCGTGCATCGGCTGGGCCTCTTATTCCACCGGGAGTTATTTCGCCGCGCGCGATGTGCTGCAGGCGAAAGACGAAACCATCAAATCGGTGGCGAGCTCGCGCGTGGAAACCAGCTTCAATTACATTCCCGGGGCCGTGCCCGCGCCGGCGGTGCCGCCCGCTGCGCCGGCATCGACGCTCAGCTATGCCATGCCGCTTTCCGATCCCGCCGACGCGTTATCCGCAGTGACGCATGACAAGCTCTATGCCCGCATCGCACTGCTCGAAAACAAGGTCAAGGAATTGCGCAGCGCGAATGTGGGAATCATTCAGGCGGTGAGGGAGAAAACGCATAATAAAATCATCAGCATGGAGGAGATTATCCGCCAGACCGGCCTTAACGCCGATGTGCTGAAGAAAGACGCCAGCCGCCAGCACAAGGACCGTCCAGCGGAGGCCACGCAGGGCGCCAATGCCGCCGGCTCTCAGGGCGGGCCGTTCATTCCGGCGGAAGCGTCCGGCACGGAGGATCCGCTGGGAGCCGACCTGAAACAAAAGCTGGACCAGATGATGCTCCTGAACGATATCCTGGCGGTGTTGCCGCTGGGCTCGCCGCTGCGCCGCGGCGAAGAAGAAAGCGCTTTCGGCCGCCGCATCGATCCCATCAACGGCAGGCTGGCGTTCCATCCCGGCATGGACATCGCAGGGCCGGTGGGCTCTCCCATTTACGCCACCGCCGCAGGCAGGGTTATAAGCGCAGGCTGGCTGGGCGCGTATGGCAACGCGGTGGATATCGACCATGGCCTCGGCATCGTGACGCGCTATGCGCATATGAGCGCGGTGCGCGTGCATAGCGGAGAGCCGGTGAAGCGGGGGCAGGTGCTCGGCCTTGAGGGCTCCACCGGGCGTTCCACCGGGCCGCATGTGCATTACGAAGTGCGGTATAACGACAAGCCGGTTAATCCTATCACCTTCTTACACGCGGGGTTGCATGTTTCGCAAATCGACTAAGCTTCAAGCCGCGCCGTCGAAATCCGCCGCGAAAAAAGCTGCGCCTACGGTGGTGTCGTCCGATCTGCATATTTTCGGTAATCTGGTGAGCGAAGGCTCGATCGATTTCGATGGGCACATCGACGGCAATATCCGCTGCAGCGCTCTGGTGCTGCGGCCCAATGCAGTCGTCAACGGAGAGATTCACGCCGAGAACGTGCAGGTGTTCGGCTTGGTCAAGGGGCTGATCAAAGCCAAGGTGGTGCATTTATGCGCGGGAAGCAAGATGGAGGGTATCGTTCTCCATGAGAATCTCACCATTGACGAAGGCGCGAGCATGGAAGGCAAGTGCAGACGCCTGGTGAAGGACCCCGGCGGCTTCCACGCCCCCAATGAGGACGAAGCCGTGCAGGATCTGGAATACGAGCCTACCAGCGCCGGCAAGCCGGTGGACATGCTGCGCCTGATCGCGGGATAGGCGGCGCAGGCGCCCGAGAGCGGCATCGCCGGAACGGCCGGGGTGTTTAATTGCCGCTCTGCTTCTTGAGCATGGCTACGATGTCGCCGATGCGCTTGTTTTCCTGGTTTTCCAGAAACTCGGCCTGCGCTTTCTTGATTTCGCGGATCAGCTTGGCTTTATAGTCGTTGTCGAATC
>JAFATP010000074.1 GCA_019243895.1 Alphaproteobacteria bacterium | reverse complement strand
GCGTATCCGCAAGCGCGCCGGCGGGAAATAAGAATAAGGCGGTAAGAAAGAGGCGAAGCATGGGGCGCATACATTTCTCCTGTAGCGTAATAAGGGGAGGAAATAACTTAGCTGAAAATGACAGGTAGTGCCACTTTTACTTAGGAGCGGCGGTCGTCTCTTCTTCGGTGAGACGCCTGAATTGCTGCGCGAACTGGTCGCGCGTGAATTGCGCCGCCGCCGATGTGCGGTGGCCCCCGCCGCCCAGCCCCTGACGGCCGATATGCGCCGCCACTTCGCTGGCATCCGGCTCGCCGCCGGAGCGCACGCTGACGCGGACGATATCTCCATCTTCATACCAGCTAAGCGCCACGCCGCTTGAACAGTCGCGGGCAAGATCCTTGAAGCGGAGGCTGAATTCCCGACCTAACTGCTGAATGTTGGCATGCACGATGGGCACGTTCGCCGGCACTGCGCCGGGGAGGATCTGAAGGCGCGTCCAATACATGGAATCCAACGCTTTGCGGATGGCGTCGCGGTGGTCCGGCGCGTGCAGCAGCCGATTGCCCTCTTTCACCACGGCATCGGCGCTGAGACCGTTCATCGTAGCGAATATCGCATTGATTTCCGCCATGCCTCCGTTGCCGATGTCCCCCATGTCGAACGAATCCACATACGCCGCGATGGGAAGGAAATGCGCATGGGAGTCGTCTTCGAGGTCTACATGCTGCACCAGTTCGATGGCCGGCGGGCGGGGGCGGTTTGCGAACAGCTCATCCCATACGATGGCGCTGCCGGAGCGTTGCTTGTCCAGCACCAGCCTCACTTTCGGATGCCGGAAATGCTCCATCTCGCGCAGGGCGCTCACATGATGATCGTAAATAGTCACTGAATGCGCGCGTTCGGCAATATACTCCATCAGCTCGCGGTGCGGGCAGAAATCCGCAAACACTACGTCCGTCCCGTCATCGACCGCCGCATCGACGGTCTTTAAAAGCAGTTCGCGGCTGCCGTGCTGCACGCCAATATAGGCCGCATCATCGCCCCAATGTTGATATGCCACCCATGCCGCCGCCGCGCCGTCAATGCACGGGAAGTGATAAAAAACCGCTATCTTGACCATACCATCAAGTATTACATCTAAACTACCATATTTTCTAGTATTTTCCACCCGCCAGCAAAGCTGGACAGCGCGTGCGCAAATGCGTAGGGTAGGGCGCTCTTGAAAGAGGTATGCGTGCGCCTGCTGCTAAGCGTGATCTGCCTTGCGATTGCCGCCGTTTCGGTTCCGGCGCGCGCGGCCACGGCGGAATCCCTGGCGCCGATCAGGCATATCATTGTAATCTCACTGGAAAACCATAGCTTTGATAATCTTTTCGGGCAGTTTCCGGGCGCGGAGGGGTTGAACCAGGCGCAGGCCACATCCACGCAAACCGATCCCGAAGGGAAGCCATACCGCGTGTTGCCGCCGGTGATGGACACGCGCCGTCAACCGCCGCAGCCGGATTCCCGGTTTCCCGCCGCGCTGCCGAATGCGCCGTTCGCCATGGACGGGTATGTGCCGCCGGGCGAAAAAACAGGCGATCTGGTGCATCGCTTCTACCAGCATATCGCACAGATTAATCACGGGAAAATGGATCGCTTCGCGGCGATATCCGATGCGGGCGGGCTTACCATGGGGTACTATGAGAAAGAAGCGCCGCTGCTGTGGCGTTACGGCAAAGCGTATACCGTGGCCGATCATTTCTTTCATGCGGCGTTCGGCGGCTCGTTCCTCAATCATTTCTGGCTGATCTGCGCCTGCACGCCGCATTACGGGCATGCGCCGCCGGAAGCGGTCATTCAGCTGGATACCGAGGGCAGGCTTCTCAAGGACGGTGCGGTGACGCCGGAGGGCGATGCCGTCAACACGCTCTATCCAAGCGCCGGGCCGCATCCCGTCAATGCGACTGCGGCGCAGCTTCTGCCGCCGCAAATCATGCCCACCATCGGCGACCGGCTTTCGCAGAAAAACGTCTCCTGGGCGTGGTATGCGGGCGGATGGAATGCGGCGCTCTCCGGCAGGCCGGATGGGTTATTTCAGTTTCACCATCAGCCCTTTGCCTATTTCGCGGCGTATGCAAGCGGCACCGAAGCCGGGAAAGAGCATTTGAAGGACGAGGCGGATTTCCTGCGGGACCTGGCGGGAGATACCTTGCCCGCCGTGGCGTTTTACAAGCCTCTCGGTGAATTCAATCTGCACCCCGGCTATGCGGAAATGAGCTCCGGCGAGGCGCATCTGGCCGAAATACTGAAAGCCGTCGAGGCCAGCCCGGCGTGGAAAAGCAGCGTTGTCATCGTGACATTCGACGAAGGCGGCGGATTCTGGGATCACGTGCCGCCTCTCGTCATTGACCGCTTTGGGCCGGGGGTGCGCGTGCCGACGCTGGTGATTTCACCTTTTGCAAAAAAGGGTTTTGTCGATCATACTGTCTATGACACAACGTCTATTCTGAAACTCATCGAAACCCGGTTCGGCCTGCCGCCGCTCGGCTCCCGCGACGCGCAGGCGGCGGATCTGACCGACGCTTTAACGCTTCATTGAAAGAGACTCATGCACCACAGCATCGGCTCCTTCCTGTTTGAATATCTCCATAACCAGGGAGTGGATGCGGCTTTCGGCATCCCGGGAGATTTCGCGCTGCCCATTTTCCGCTGCCTGGAGCAATCGCCCATCAGGCTTTACACCATGACGCACGAACCCTCGGTGGGATTCGCCGCCGACGGCTACGCGCGCATGCGTGGCCTGGGCGTGGCCTGCGTCACCTATTGCGTGGGCGGGCTGAACATGCTGAATTCCATCGCCTGCGCCTATGCCGAGAAAAGTCCGGTGATCGTGATTTCCGGCGGGCCCTCGCCCGGCGACCGCAGACACGATCCGCTGCTGCATCACAAGGTGCGCACCTTCGACACGCAGCGCCGCATCTTTGAAGAAGTCACCTGCGCCACCGCCGTGCTGCTGGATGCCGAATCGGCGGCAGAGGAAATCATGCGGGTGGCGGCGGCGGTGCGCGCGTCGTGCCGCCCCGGCTATATAGAGCTGCCGTATGACATGGTGGATTTGCCGGTGAAGCATCCCGTGCTGCGCAACATTCCGCCGCCGGAAAGCGACCAGGAAAACCTGGAAGCGGCGCTTGCCGAGGCGCTGGAGCTGATCGCGGCGGCCAAACAGCCGGTGATCATCGCCGATGTGGAGCTGCACCGCCACGGGCTCACCGACCGCGCGCTGGAGATCGCCCGCCAGTTCAACATCCCCATTGCCGCCACGCTGCTCTCCAAGAGCATCATTTCGGAAAATAACCCGCTGTATCTCGGCGTCTATAGCGGCGGGTTGTCCGAGGCCGGCGTGCAGGCTTACGTGGAAGGCAGCGATTGCGTGATCATGCTCGGCGCATTCATCACGGACGTGTTCCTGGGCCTGAACACCGCGAAGCTGGAGCGCCGCCACACGCTGCTGGCCAACACCGAGAAGGTGCGCATCGGCCTGCATGCTTATGAAAACGTACAGTTCGCGGATTTTCTGCTGGGCCTTGCGCGCGCCAAGCTGCTGCCGAAATCGTTCACGCTGCCGCCGCGGCCGGAAGCGCTGAAGCCGTTGGGCGAAAATGAGCGGGAGGAAAAGCTCGATGCCGAAGCCTTCTTCCGCATTCTGGGCCTGAACCTGCCGGAAGACGCCACGCTGATATGCGACACCGGCGATGCGCTGCTGGGGGCGATGAGCCTGCGCACTTCCAAGCGCAATAATTTCCTCGCCGACGCCTATTATCTCTCCATGGGCTTTGCCGTGCCGGCCGCCATCGGCGCGCTGGCGGCCTATCCGGAAGGAAGGGTCTACGCCATTGTCGGCGACGGCGCGTTTCAAATGACCGGCATGGAGCTTTCCACCGCTGCCAAATACGGCATGGCGCCGGTGGTGTGCATTCTCAATAATGACGGATACGGCACGCAGCGCCACGTCATCGATGGCCCGTTTAATGACATTCATCCGTGGCGCTACACCAAAATTCAGGAATTGTTGAATTATGGCCAGGCGGTGCGCGTCACCACCAAGGGCGGGCTGGATCAGGCGCTGAAACAGGCAGCCGCCGGCGGAGAAATGATGGTGATCGAAGTGGTTATCCCGCGCGACAGTTGCAGCCGTGCATTGCAGCGCATGGGCGAAAAGCTCGGTGAGCTGCGCGATCCGGACAAAAAAGCAGGAGGAAAAGCATGAGCGGCAATCCGTTTGTTTCGGATCAGGTGGCGCATTACCTCACGGAGGTAATCAGCCGGGAAACGCCGGTGCAGCGCCGCCTGCGCGAAGAAACGGCCAAACTGCCCATGAGCCGCATGCTCACCACGCCGGACGAGGCGGCATTCCTGGCGCTGCTGGTGAAGCTGATCAACGCCGGGCGCATTATCGAGATTGGCACCTTCACCGGCTACAGTGCGCTGGCGATGGCAGCGGCCCTGCCGGAAGGCGGGCGGCTGGTGGCGCTGGACATCAGCAAGGAATGGACGGATATCGCCCGCCGCTATTGGAAGGAGGCGGGGGTAGACGCCCGCATCGATCTGCGTCTGGCTCCGGCAAAAGAATCGCTCGCGCGGCTGGAGCGCGAGGAAGGAGCGGGCAGTTTCGATATGGCGTTCATCGATGCCGACAAGGTAGGGTATGATGCGTATTATGAAGCCTGCCTCACGCTGCTGCGTCCCGGCGGACTGGTGGCGTTCGACAATATGCTATGGGGCGGGGCAGTGGCGGATGAAGCGGAGCAGGACGCAGATACAAAAGCGCTGCGCGCGCTGAACGCAAAAATCCGCGACGATAAGCGCGTGGATTGCGCGCTGGCAAGCATCGCCGACGGCGTAATGCTGGCGCGCAAGCGGTAAAGGAATTACCCGCGCTGTGCGCCGCGCTTTCCCAGCGGAAGGCCGGGCGTTACGGCAGCGGCGAAATGCTCCGGCAAATGCTGCGCTAAGAATTCGCTCTCCGATCCGTGATGCGCTTCCACCGGCGAAACATCGGCCAGGGGAGGGCAAGGCTTGGGCAGAACCTTGAAAAGCCGCTGGAGGCTGGTGCCCATGTCTTTCAAAAACGTTCCCAGCGCCTTCATTGCTTCTTCGGCTTTTTTCGCCTGAACGGCCTTTTCATCGATGATTTCGACATCCTGATTGATCTGGTTTTCCGGTCCCAAACTCACAAGGCAACCTCGCTTAACTCGCTGAATTGCTGCATCACCTCCCGCAGCTTCCCTGGCTGCGTCACCTGCCAGGCGTTCCCCACGCCTGCGGCGTTGGCGGCATTGATATCGCTTGCCTTGTCGCCGATGAGGATGGAGCGGCGCATGTCGATGTCCCACTCTTTTGCCGCGGTCAGCAGCATGCCGGGTTTCGGCTTGCGGCATTCGCACGCGGTGCGGTATTCCCCGACGCCGAATTCCGGGTGATGCGGGCAATAATACCAGCCGTCCAGCGCGCAGCCTTGCGCGGTAAACTGTTCCTGCATCCATTGCATCAGCGCCTCGAAATCCTCTTCCGTGTAATATCCCCGCGCGATACCGGCCTGATTGGTGACAACCAGCAGTAGATAACCCTGCTCCTTGGCGGCGCGGCAGAGCGAAAAAATATGCTCAAGAAAAACAATTTCCTCACGGGCGGAAGGATAGCCGGTGTCCAGATTGATCACCCCGTCGCGGTCGAGAAAAAGCGCTTTATTCATAACGATAACCTATTCTTCCCCGACGAACCGGCACGCCGCATTCCGTAACGTCTTGCCTAACAGGGCGTAGCATGCTAATTCCGTGTCTGCAACTATCCAGATAATTCCCCCGTTCCAGGGCTTATACCATGCCGTTTCAGCTTGTCGATGAGGCCAAGCAGGCCCTCCCTTTGCATGTGGTGAGCAAGGAAAGCTATCCGGCGTGGCTGAAGGCGCAGGATTCTTCCGCACAACGCTGGCTGAAAGCCATAAATTTCCCCGCCGCGCCAGGCACATGCGCTTTTGTTCCTTCCGCCAAGGGTGAACTGGCGATGGCGGTGGCGGGTACTGGCTCTCCCCCGGACATCTGGGCGATCGCCGGGCTGGCTTCCACCTTGCCGCCGCATGTTTATGCGCTTAGCGGCGTGGAAGCGCCTCAAGCGGCTCAGCTGGCGCTGGGATGGGCGCTCGGGGCTTATCGTTTCCATCGCTATAAAACCAAGGAGCCGGAGAAAGAAGCGCCGTCGCTGGCGCTGCCTGGCGCGGAAGGGGCGGAGGTGAGGGAGATGGCGCAATCCATCTATCTGGCGCGCGACCTCATCAACACCCCGGCCAACGATATGCTGCCCACGCACATGGCGGCAATGTGCCTTCAGGTGGCCAAAGAGCAGGGGGCCAAAATCAGCGTGCTTACCGGGGAGGAGCTGCTCACCGCCAATTACCCGACGATTTACACCGTCGGCAAGGCTAGCGCCGATGCGCCGCGCTTGATCGACCTGCGCTGGGGGAGGGAGAATGCCCCGAAAGTGACGCTGGTGGGGAAGGGCGTGTCGTTCGATTCCGGCGGGCTGGATATCAAAAGCGCCGCCTCCATGCGGCTGATGAAGAAAGACATGGGCGGCGCGGCCATCGCGCTTGGCCTGGCCCGGCTGGTGATGGCGCAGAAGCTTGATGTGCGCCTGCGCGTGCTGATCCCCTCGGTGGAAAACGCCGTGGGAAGCCGCGCCATGCGCCCGCTGGACGTGGTAAAAACGCGCAAGGGCGTCACGGTGGAGATCGGCAATACCGACGCGGAAGGGCGCCTGATTCTCTGCGACGCGCTGGCGGAGGCCGACAGCGAAAAGCCCGACCTGCTGGTTGATTTTTCTACGCTCACCGGCGCGGCGCGGGTGGCGCTCGGCACCGATATTCCCGCGTTCTTCACCCCCGATGACGCGTTGGCCGAAGCCCTCGCGCGTGCCGGCGCCGCGACGGGAGAAACGCTTTACCGCCTGCCGCTCGCGGGCGCGTATCGCGATATGTTGAAAAGCCATACCGCCGATTTGAGCAATGACACCGATTCACCGTATGCGGGGGCTATCACCGCCGCGCTGTTCCTGAAGGAGTTCGTGGAGCAGACGCCGCGCTGGCTGCATATTGACATGATGGCCTGGAATCTCGCCGCCCGCCCCGGCAGGCCCGTCGGCGGCGAAGCGCAGGGTTTACGCGCGGTATATGCGCTGCTGCGGGAGCGCTATGGCAAACTAATGAAGAACAAGGCAAGGAAATAATATGGCTGAAATCGCGATTCTCCGTCCGCCCCCGGCGCGCACGCTACAGGCGCTCACCTTCTGGCATGAGGTGATCTGCCGCTCCATGGCGTCGCTGCCGTATGACTTATCCAATCGGCAGCTCGGTATTTTCCTGACGATTTACCTGGAGCCCGGTGCGCATAGCGTGAAGCATCTCAGTGAACGGCTGGGCATCTCAAAGCCGGCGGTATGCCGCGCGCTGGACGTGCTGGAGCAATTGAAATTCGTGCGGCGCCAGCGCGACAAGGCGGACAAGCGTAACGTGCTGCTGCAACGCACCGCGCGCGGCTCGGCCTATCTTGCGGCGATGGCCGACATTATCGTTTCAGTGTCGCGCACGCATTGATCCTGATGGATCTTTAACGCCTTGTTATGCCATGCTCTTTCTATGCGCAGAGAGCCCGTATCATCCAGCGCCATCCGTTCCGCCGGTTATGAGCACGGCGTATTGGAGATCGAATTCTTGAATAAGGGGCGCATCTATCAATACCGGAATGTTCCGCCGGCGGCTTACGCCGCGTTCCTCGAAGCGCCTTCTAAAGGGACTTTTGTTAATAAAATCATTAAAAATCAGTATGAAGCATTGCGCATAAAATAATCGCGCTTCCACTCTCCGGCGTCATTAAATCGTCACATACACCTGCTAAGCTGAGAGCGATGGCAACGCTCAAACCACTTTTCCGCGCGCTCGGCTGGTTTACCGCCGACCAGCAGCGCGCTGCGGTGAAACTGCTGCATGCCGCCGGCGCCTTCGGCGAATTGCCGGGCGTGAGCGGTATGCTGACGGACGCGCAGGCCGAAGCCATTCGCAATCAAGTGGATTTTCCTTCCGGTGATGCGGCGCTGGGATGGCTGCGGGATGTCACCCAGGCCCATCTGCTGCGCCCGGCGGGCGTGGAACGCTGCGACATGGCGGAGCCGGAGATGCTTCGGCGCAACCGCTATGTGCTGATGCCGCTCCTGGAAAAGCTCGGCCAGCTGGAGCAGCGCGCGCCGATGTATCAGCAGTATGACCATGTGCTGGTGATGGGGGCGATGCAAGACGCGGTAGATGCGCGGCTGGACACTTTAAACGCCTTGCGCAAACAGGGAGTGCGATTCGGCGAGGTGCACCTGCTGGGCAGCGCCCGCCCGCTGGACGGGCGGCATGAATCTTCCGCTCAGGCCACCGAAGCCGCGATGATGGAGGAGCTTTACAAAAAGAAAACAACCGGCGTACCGCGCTCTCAGAATTTTTCCGTCATCAGCGCGCCGATGCATGCGGACGGTTCCCGCGCCGATGCGGCGGACACGCTGAGGCAATGGCTGAGCGAGCGTAAGCCGAGGCCGGGCAGGGTGCTGATCATTTCCGGCCAGCCGCACTCGGGCTATCACGAAGCAGTTGCCCGCGCGATATTGCCCGCGGGATTCGAAATCGACGTGGCGGCTCCGGCTGCCGACATGCAAAACCTGAAGATCGGGGTGGCGGCGGACTCGCTGGCGCGGCAAATTTACGCGGGCTTCGAGCCGCTGCGCCGACGCGTGCACATCGAAGAGCAGATCCGCGAGGTGACGGACGGGCTGGTGGCGATCCGCCCGGAAGCCATCGAAGCCGATCCGGCCATTTTCCAGTTCCGCAAAAACGGCGACGCCCAAGGCGTCACCGCCGCAGCGCGCATTACCCGGACCGAATGGAACCCATTGCTGGATGCCGAACCGCTGACCGTCTATCAATATGCGAATGGCAGGACCGTGGTGGGCGACGGACACCACCGATTGAGCCATCTGCGCGAGCTTGCGGCGCAAGGCAAAGCGCCGGAATGGGTGGCGGCCAAGATCATTCGCGAGGAAGACGGCTACACGCCGCAGGATGCCAGAATCATCTGCGCGATGGTGAATATGCAGCATGGCCATGCCGGCGTGGCGGAAAGCGCGCGGGTGCTACAAGAGGCGAAAGCTCCGGGAGTGCACCGGGAGTTGCTGCCGCCGCTGGACATGACGAAGGGCAACCTGCCGGCGGCGCAGGCGCTTGCCGGCGCAAGCGAAAAGGACCTGGCGGTGGCGGAATATGTAGAAAAGCGCAGCGAGCTTGCCAAGGATAGGCTGGGCGGCGCGGTGGCGCGGCTGCTGGCGGATCGGGCCGCCAAGGATACCACCGAGCGAAGTGTAGTATAATCCTATATCTTTACTGCTTTTTAATTCTTCTCCTGCTTATTTAATCCTTCCCGCGCTAACGACTGTTTAACCTTTGCTTTGAATACTATGGGGGTAACAATCTAGCGTCTACCCGAAGGAGATTTTTTCATGGAACATACCAGCGCTGACTCGTTTCAAAGCAAAGCGCGGCTGCAGGTGGGGGGGAGGAGCTATACGTATTACTCGTTACCGCGGGCGGCCGAAAAATTGGGTATCCAACTTTCGCACCTGCCGTTTTCCCTGAAGATATTGCTGGAGAACCTGCTGCGCCATGAAGACGGCGTTACGGTGACGGAGGAAGACATCCGCGCTTTTGCCAGCTGGCTGGAAACCAAAACCTCCAACCGCGAAATCGCTTATCGGCCCGCGCGTGTGCTGATGCAGGATTTCACCGGCGTGCCGGCGGTGGTGGATCTGGCCGCCATGCGCGATGCCATGCAGCGTCTGGGCGGCGATCCCGAAGCCATCAACCCGCTGGTGCCGGTGGATCTGGTGATCGACCATTCGGTGCAGGTGGACAGCTATGCGAATAACCAGTCCTTCAGCGAAAACGTGCACCTGGAAATGCTGCGCAACGCCGAGCGCTATGAGTTCTTGCGCTGGGGGCAGAAGGCGTTCGATAATTTCCGCGTGGTGCCGCCCGGCACCGGCATCTGCCATCAGGTGAATCTGGAATATCTGGCGCAGGTGGTGTGGACGGATAATGACGTGGCTTATCCGGACACGCTGGTGGGCACGGACAGCCACACCACCATGATCAACGGCCTGAGCGTGCTGGGCTGGGGCGTGGGCGGCATCGAGGCGGAAGCCGCCATGCTGGGCCAGCCGGTGTCCATGCTGATTCCCGAAGTGATCGGCTTCAAGCTCCTCGGGGGGCTGCCGGAGGGTACCACCGCCACCGATCTGGTGCTGACCGTCACCAACATGCTGCGCAAAAAGGGCGTCGTGGGCAAATTCGTCGAGTTTTACGGCCCCGGCCTCGACGGGCTGAAGCTGGCCGACCGCGCCACCATCGCTAACATGGCTCCCGAATACGGCGCCACCTGCGGTATTTTCCCCATTGACGGGGAAACCATCCGTTACCTGCAACTTACCGGCCGTGAGGAAGAGCGCGCCCTGCTGGTGGAGGCGTATGCCAAAGTGCAGGATATGTGGCGCGACGACCAGTATCAGGACCCTGTCTACACCGACACGCTGGAGCTGGATATGGGCACGGTGGAGCCGTCTCTGGCCGGACCGCGCCGTCCGCAGGACAAGGTAGCGCTTTCCGCCGTGGCCAAAGCGTTTACCGATGTGCTGCCGGAAATGAACAAGGAAGAGAAAACCGCGCTTGACGCGCGTGTGCCGGTGATCGGAACGGATTATGACATGGGGCATGGCGATGTGGCCATTGCCGCCATCACCAGCTGCACCAACACGTCGAATCCCTCCGTGATGATGGCGGCGGGGCTGGTGGCGCGCAAGGCCCGGACGCTCGGCCTGAAGCCGAAGCCGTGGGTAAAAACCTCGCTGGCGCCCGGCTCCAAAGTGGTGACGGAATACCTGGAGAAAGCCGGGCTTCAGGTGGATCTGGACGAAATGGGTTTCAACCTGGTGGGCTATGGCTGCACCACCTGCATCGGCAATTCCGGGCCGCTGAAGGATGAAATTGAGCAATGCGTGCGCGACAATGCGCTGGTGGTGGCAAGCGTGCTTTCCGGCAACCGCAATTTCGAAGGGCGCGTGCATCCGCTGGTGAAAGCCAATTATCTGGCGTCTCCGCCGCTGGTGGTGGCGTACGCGCTGGCGGGGAACATGCACGTGGACCTTGCCGCTTCGCCCATCGGCAAGGATAAAAACGGCCAGGACGTGTACCTGAGGGATATCTGGCCGAGCAGTGAAGAGATTCAGCAGGTCGTTGAAACCTTCGTGACGTCGGATATGTTCCGCGCCAAATACAGCGACGTGTTCAGCGGCACGCCGGAATGGAAGCAGATTCGCGTCGCCACGGGCAAGACCTACGCCTGGGACACCGACAGCACCTATGTGCAGAACCCGCCGTATTTCGTCGGCATATCGGCCGAGCACGGCGGCGCCTTCCACCCGGTCAACAACGCCCGCATCCTGGCGCTGCTGGGCGACTCCATCACCACCGACCACATCTCCCCCGCGGGCAATATCGCCAAGAATTCCCCCGCCGCCCGCTATCTCACCGACCATGGCGTCATGCCCGCGGATTTCAACTCCTACGGCGCGCGGCGCGGCAATCATGAAGTCATGATGCGCGGCACCTTCGCCAATATCCGCATCCATAACGAGATGCTGCCGGGCGTGGAAGGCGGCTATACCAAGCATTTAACGGGCGATGGCGAGCAGCTCTCCATTTATGATGCCGCCATGCGCTATAAGCACGAAGGCGTGCCGCTGGTAGTGATCGCCGGCAAGGAATACGGCACCGGCAGTTCGCGCGACTGGGCGGCCAAGGGCACCAAGCTGCTGGGAGTGGAGGCGGTGATCGCCGAGAGCTTCGAGCGCATCCACCGCAGCAATCTGGTGGGCATGGGCGTGCTGCCGCTACAGTTCGCCGAAGGCGTGACCCGCAAGACGCTGCACCTGAAAGGCGACGAGATGATCACCCTCACTTCCGCCAGCGCCGCCATCACACCCGGCATGCCGGTGCAGTGCACCATCACCCGCGCCGACGGCACCACCGAGGTGACGGAACTGCTCTGCCGCATCGACACCCTGGACGAAATCGATTATTACCTCAACGGCGGCATCCTGCATTACGTGCTCAAAAGCCTGTGCAAGCCCAGCAGACGCGCCGCGTAATGGTTAATGCAAGGAAATGTTGGCATTTGCATTGAAAATCGTGCAATAGATGTAGTCCTGTAAGCAAGAGAACCCGATACCCGTCATGGCCGATAATCCTTCTTCCTCCAGCGATGCCACCGCGCCTAATCCTGATGATATCGCGCGGGTGATCGTGCTGATTTACGGGGTGCTGGAGCAGACGCGCCCGTTCTGGTGCTACGTGGCGGTAAAACCCAGCCGCTATCAGTCCTTTCTCGAAGCGCAGAAAGAGGGAACCCTCAACCTGTATGAATTCGGCTCCTATGGCGAAATCATCATTTCCGGCGAAGGCGGGCAGCCTCCTGAGGAAGTGACCATCAAAGTTGCCGAGGTTTACCAGACTGATCCCAAGCGGTTTTTTGAGCCGATCGACCCGGAGGCGGAAGTGGCGAAAAAGATGCAGGAATACGAGAAAAAAATACAGGATAACGCCACATGACGGCCGCAGCGGCCTGATCGCGTTTCGCATGCTGATATGCGATAATGTAAGCTTCGCCCGCGGCGGCGTCCCGATCCTGGAGCATGTGGGCTTCTGCCTGAAGCCCGGCGGCTTCCTGCTCATCAAAGGCCCGAACGGCAGCGGCAAGACCAGTTTCATGCGCACGCTGGCGGGACTTGCCGCGCCCGTCTCGGGAGGCATCACCTGGCGCGGCGAAGACGTGCGGAATAATGATATATTCCGGCAATCGCTCATATATGTGGGCCATGCCAACGCCGTTAAAACGGAATGCACGGTGGAAGAAAATATTCGGTTCTGGGCGAACTGCTACGATACGCATGCGATGGCGCTTCCCGCGATGCATTATTTCGGCCTGTCCGATAAAAAACATATCGCCTGCGGCCGCCTCTCCGCCGGATGGCAGAAACGCGTGGCGCTGTCGCGGCTGCTGCTTTCTCCTGCCCCGCTGTGGCTGCTGGATGAGCCGACCAATTACCTGGATAAGGAAGGAATCGCGCTGGTGGGCAGCCTCATTGAAACGCGCGTGCAGCATGAAGGCATTGTCATTGTCGCCTCGCATGCCGTGCATTCGTCTTTTGACGCTCATATCCTGATGATGGAGGATTTCGCCCCGTGTTCCGCCTGATCATAGCGCGCGACGCGCGGCTGGCTTTCCGGCGTGGCGGCGGCGCCTTCGCCGGGGGAGGATTCTGCCTAATGGCCTTCGGCCTGTTCGCTTTCGGCCTGGGCCCGGACGCCCTGCGCCGCCACGCGGCGGAAGCGCTATTGCTGGCGGTGCTGCTGTCGCTGCTGTTGTCATTGCCGGGGCTTTTTGCGCGCGACCATGAAGATGGCTCGCTGGAGCAATACGCACTGCACCCGGCGGCGCTGGAGTGGCTGCAGGCCGCCAAGCTGGCGGCTTTCTGG
>JAFATP010000024.1 GCA_019243895.1 Alphaproteobacteria bacterium | reverse complement strand
GCGCCACGCGCGGCGACGGCTATGTGGGGGAGGACGTCACGGCCAATCTCGCAATGATCCTGCCGCCCGCCTTGCCTCACGCCCCGGATATGCTGGAAGTGCGCGGCGAAGTCTATATGACGCATGAGAATTTCCTGGCGCTCAACCGGCAGCGCGAGGCCGACGGGCAGTCGCTGTTCGCCAATCCGCGCAACGCCGCCGCCGGGTCGCTGCGGCAATTGGATGCCGCCATCACCAAGGAGCGAAAGCTCCACTACTTTGTCTATGGCTGGGGAGAGGTCAGCACCCCGCTTGGCGCGACTCAAGCTGATTCAATGGTTGCCTTGGAAAAGTTGGGGCTAGCAACATTTGGAAAATTGTTTCGTACGTCTTGGCAGATACCGATTTATATCGCTGCCTCATTGGATAACGCCAATGCATTTTATGAGGATATGTTTAAGCTTAGGCCGACACTGAAATACGGCCTCGATGGGGTGGTGTATAAGATCAATCACCTGGAGTGGCAGCGCCGGCTGGGTGAAGTGGGCCGCGCGCCGCGCTGGGCGGTGGCGCGGAAATTCCCCGCCGAGCGGGCGAAAACGCGGGTAGAGCGGATCATGGTTCAGGTGGGCCGCACCGGCGCGCTCTCGCCGGTGGCGATGCTCTCGCCGGTCAATGTCGGCGGCGTGATGGTCGCGCGCGCCTCGCTGCATAACGAGGATGAAATCGCGCGCAAGGATGTCAGGGAAGGCGACATGGTGATCATCCAGCGCGCGGGCGACGTGATTCCCCAGGTGCTGGGCGTGGATGAGAAGGAACGCCCGCCCGGCGCCAGACCGTTCACATTCCCCGACCATTGCCCGGTATGCGGCAGCCTGGCCTTCCGTGAGGAAGGCGAAGCCGTGCGGCGCTGCACTGGCGGGCTGGTGTGCGACGCGCAAGCGGTGGAACGGCTGCGCCATTTCGCCTCGCGCGGCGCGATGGACATCGAAGGGCTAGGGGAAAAGCAGGTGGCGGCGTTCTGGCAGGATGGGCTGATTCACGCCCCGGCGGACATCTTCTCGCTGCCGCAGCGCCAGGAAGCGCTGATGGCGCGCGAAGGCTGGGGCAAGAAATCCGTGGAGAATCTGGCCCGCGCCATTGAACAGGCGCGCACCCGCCCGCTGTCGCGCTTCATTTATGCGCTGGGCATCCGCCATATCGGCGAGATCACCGCGAAGCTGCTGGCCCGTCATTACGGCAGCTTCGCCGCGTGGGAAAAGGCGATGCGCCAACTGGCGGAGGAAGACGCCGAGGCAATGGTGGAGCTGGACGCCATCGAAGGCATCGGCGGCAGCGTGGTGGAGTCGCTGCGGGATTTCTTCCGGGAGCCGCATAACCGGAAAGTGATCGCCGACCTCGCCGCCGTGCTGCATATCCAGGACGAGGAAATCCCCCGCCATGGCGATACGCCGCTGGCGGGCAAGACCATTGTCTTCACCGGAAGTCTGGCGCGGATGACGCGCGCCGAGGCCAAGGCGCGCGCGGAAAGCCTGGGCGCCAAAGTGGCAAGCTCCGTTTCCGCCAAAACGGACTACGTGGTGGCGGGCGAGGACTCCGGCTCCAAGGCCACCAAGGCGGCGGCGCTGGGCGTGGCGGTTCTCAGCGAAGAGGAATGGCTGAAGATGGCCGCCCTATGAGCAGGCGGGCCAACCCGTTCGCGCAGAGCGCCGAATGCTGGGAGCTTTCGTTTGCTGCCCCGCTTGACGCCGTGATTGCCCTGGAAGACGCCTTTGCCGATATCGCCCTGGCCACCTCCAGCTTCGAGCAGCCGCATAACCACGCGCAGTGGACGGTGCAGATTTTGAGCGATCATCCGCCGCGCGATGTGGCGGAACGCACGCGGCCTGTCGAAAAAGCCCTGGGCATCGCGCTTTCCGCCCCAAAGCTGACGCGTCTGCGGCCGGAAGACTGGCAGCCGCAGCTGGCGCGGGATTTTCCGCCGCTGAGAGTGGAAGGGTTTTACGTGCACGGCGCGCATGCGCGAGCATCCTGCCCGCCGCATCTGCATTCCGTGCAGGTGGAGGCAGGCATGGCGTTCGGCTCCGGCGAGCACGCCACCACCAGCCTGTGCCTTCAGGCGCTGCACCGCCTGGCCGCGTGCAGTCAACCCGCCCGGGTGCTGGATATGGGCTGCGGCTCCGGCATCCTGGCCATCGCCGCCGCCCGCCTGTGGCCGAACGCCGTGATCGTGGCGGTGGATGTGGATGCCGTTTCGGCGCGCATCGCCCGGGACAATATGAAAATCAACGGGGTGCGCGTGCGAACGCTGGCGGGAGACGGATACCGGCTGCGCCAGGTGCGCGAGCATGCGCCCTATGATATCATTATGGCCAATATACTGGCGCGGCCGCTGGTGCAGCTTTCGCGCGAGCTTAAATGTCATTTGCGGCACGGCGGGGTGGCTATTCTTTCCGGCCTGCTGCAAAGCCAGAAGGGAATGGTGCTGGCGGCGCACCGGCGGCAGGGCTTACGGTTAAAACAGGCGCTCACCCGGCAAGGCTGGTGCGCGCTGGTGCTGGAGGGGTGATGGACATTGCAGCCAGGCTTGGCGCGCTGCGCCAGGTGTTATCGCGGGCGGGAGCGCAGGCATTCATGCTGCCGGTGGCCGACGAGCATCTCGGCGAATACGTGCCGGATTGCGCCCGCCGCCTGGCATGGCTGACGGGATTCACCGGCTCCGCCGGGCTGGCCGTGGTGCTGGCAGGCGAGGCTGCGCTGTTCATGGACGGCCGGTACACGTTGCAGGCGCGCGATGAAGCGCCGGATTTCACACTCTACAATAGCGGCGACGTGAAACCGGAGGCGTGGTTGGCCTCCGCCGTACCGGAAGACGCGGTCGTCGGCTTCGACCCCTGGCTGCACAGCATGCGCGAGATGAAGCGCTTTCGTCATGCGGCGAAGGCGAAAAACATCCGCTTCACGCCGCTGACGCCCAACCCTGTAGATGCGCTGTGGCAGGATCGTCCCGCCCCGCCCGCCGCACCCGCGTTTATTCACCCGCTTGCTTATGCGGGCGTTGATCATGCGCAAAAGCGCACGCAGGCGGCCACCGCGATACGCGCTGCGAACGCAGATTTCGCGGTGCTTGCCGCCTCCGACAGCATCAACTGGCTGCTCAACATTCGCGGCCATGATCTTGCCTGCTCCCCGGTGGTTTTAGCCTATGCCATTGTCAGCGCCGATGGCAAAGTGCAACTGTTCAGCGACACAAAAAAGTTCCTGCCCGAGCTGCGCGAGCATCTGGGAGCGGAGGTGACGCTGCATCCCGTCTCCGCGCTGGAAGCCCGGCTTGCCGATTTGCGCGGGCGCGTGCTGGCGGACCCCACGCTGACGCCGGAATGGTTTGCGCAATCCTTAAGCGCCGACATTGTGCCGGCGGACGATCCGTGCCAGCGCCTGAAGGCCATCAAAAACCCCACCGAGCTTTCCGGCATGCGCGCCGCGCATATTCGCGACGGCGCCGCCGTGGTGCGCCTGCTGCACTGGCTGGACGAAGCGGTGAAAAAAAGCCCGGTCAGCGAGCTGGAAGTGGTGAAGCGGCTCCATGCATTCCGCGCCGAGGCACCGGAGTTCGTCAGCCCCAGCTTCGATACCATCGCCGGCAGCGGGCCGCACGCCGCCATCGTGCATTACCGCGCCACGCAGAAAACCGACCGCGCATTGCAGCAGGGGGAATTATTCCTGCTGGATTCCGGCGGGCAGTATCCCGACGGCACCACGGACATCACGCGCACGGTTCCCATCGGCGCGGCCGGCGGGGAGCAGCGCGACCGCTTCACCCGCGTGCTGAAAGGGCATATCGCGCTGGCTGCTGCGCTGTTCCCGGAAGGCACCAGCGGCAGCCAGCTGGATGCGCTGGCGCGCGCGGCGCTGTGGCAGGCGGGACTGGATTACGATCACGGCACCGGCCACGGCGTCGGC
>JAFATP010000254.1 GCA_019243895.1 Alphaproteobacteria bacterium | reverse complement strand
CAGCGAAGCCACGTCGTCCAACGTGGCGTTGCCGAGCATCAGCGGTCCCTGCTTGTCGCGCTTAATGGTGAAATGCAGCTCGTCGGCGGTGGCGGCGTCCACTCCGGTCACTTTGCTGGCCACATCGGTCAGCAGCGCCTTGTTTTCGGGCGAAAGCATCGGCCCGTCGCGCAGCGCGGCAAAATTCTTCGTGGTCACGTCGAGCTGCCCGAACGGCAGCGGGTCATCGGGCCGCGTATTGATGGTGCCGGAAGCGTTGACGGAGAATTTATCCGAGCCGAAGGTGATCTCACGCACCGCGAGATCCGCCTCTTTGACGGGTTCCCCGGCGGTGCCGATGGCATGCGTGCCGCTGGCGTCCAGCTTAAAATGATACGGGCCTTCCAGCACGCCTTTCGACTGCACGCCCACATCCTGCAGGCTGAAGACCACGCCGAAAGCGATTTTACCGTTTTCCGTGTTGCGGTGGGTGGAGGAATCCACGCTTCCTGCGGTGACACTGGTTTTACCGTCCTCCCCGGCGATGGAAAGATTCTGCAGGTGGAACTCGCTGGTGGTGGCGTCCGTGGCCGGCACAATGCGCGCATTAATCACCGGGTTGGGATTATAGCTGACCATAACGCGGGTTTTGCCCTCGGCGGGCTTGCCGTCGGCCGTTTCGGGTTGAATGGCGAATTTCGGCGGCAGGTAAAGCGCGTGCCATTGCTCCACCTCCTTATTCTGCGTCTTCTGCATGAAATTGTAACGCGGCATACCTTCGAACGTTACCGTGGAAGTATGCACGCCGTTGTCGGAGATGCGCAGCGGATCGGGGAATTCGATATCGACGTTATTGCCGCTGTCATTCCTGGGAATCAGCCGCACGCGGTCGGTGGCCAGCCCGATGGTTTCGCTTCCCGGGCCGGTGCCGCGCTGAAAGGCAAGCGAGGGATTCATCACCACCGCGCGCGTGCCGAGGTTGAGGATACCGCCTTCCATGCCTACGCCATCATAGGCGAACGTGGCCGTCACGCCGTTTTCCCGTTCGGAGCGCTGGGCGATGTAGGCGCCGAAGCGTTGCAGCTGCGTTTCCACGAAGGAGCGCGACATCACCGGAACGCCGCTCACCATGATGGCGATGATCGCCAGGATGAGCACCAAAGTGCCGATGATCTTTTTGGCCGGAGTGGCCCGGTAGCGCTGCGAATCGTCGGTGTACATGGCGTCTCTCCGCGGAAAAAGTGGCATGTGAAGAAGGAATGACCGCAATGATAATGAAAGAGTTATCGCTTGTCGACCATCATGTTTCGGGTGGATGCAGGCAAGTGCACGCGTAAGCCGTTCAGCGCTTCTGACATGAGGATCTGGCAGCCCAGGCGCGAGGTCTGCGTCAGGCCGAAGGCGAGGTCCAGCATGTCTTCCTCCGCTTCTTCGGCGGTCTGCAGCTTGCCATACCACGCGGGGTCCACAATCACGTGGCAGGTGGAACAGGCGAGCGATCCCTCGCACGCGCCTTCCAGCGGCACGCCGTGCATATGGGCGATCTCAAGCACGGAGATGCCCAGCGGCGCGTCCACCTCTTTTTCCTGGCCGTCCGGATAAACGAAGATCATTTTAGGCATGACTTTTCGCCTCCAGGGTGTCGATGCGCTGTCCTTTTAATGCAATGCCTGCGGCTCTGTCCATTCTTCTTTCAGCGAAGCGTTGTGTCACCTCGCCCAGCTGCTGCAGCTCCACATCGATGCGGTCGCGGTCATCGCCGGCAATGGCCTGGCGGAGATAGCCGATCTGCGAATCGATCAGCGTGCGCTCCGGCGGCGGCAGCAGGTCGCCATCCGCCTTCAGCGCCGATTCCAGCTCGATCAGCGCGCGTTCCGCCCCGGTTTTCGCCTCGATCAGCAGCCGCTCGCTGATGTCCTCCCTCGCCCGCTCCATGCTTTCGCGCAGCATGCGCTCGATCTCCTCCGGAGCAAGGCCGTAAGCGGGGCGAACATCCACCCGCTGCTCCGCGCCGGTGGTTTCTTCTTTCGCCGTCACCGTCAGCAAGCCGTCGGCATCCACGGTGAACGTCACCGTCACGCGCGCCAGCCCGGCGGGCAGCGGCGGAATGCCGGAAAGCTCGAAGCGGGCCAGCGAGCGGTTATCCGCCACTTTTTCCCGTTCCCCCTGCACCACGTGGATGCGCATGCCCTGCTGGCCGTCCTGCCAGGTGGTGAATGTCTGGGCGGCGGAAACGGGAATGGGCGTGTTGCGCTGGATGATTTTTTCGGTGAGGCCGCCCATGGTTTCCAGCCCCAGCGAAAGCGGGGTGACGTCCAGCAGCAGCGTATCGGAGCCCTGCGTCAGCGCCCGCGCCTGCAACGCCGCGCCCACGGCCACCACTTCATCCGGGTTCACGTCCGTAAGCGGCGCGGTGCCGAATATTTCCTCCACCCGGCTGCGCACCAGCGGCGTGCGCGTGGCGCCGCCCACCAGCACCACTCCCTGAATGTGGCGTTTTTCCAGCTTCGCATCCCGCAGGGTGGCGGCGCACACATCAAGCGTGCGCTGCACCAGCGGCGCAATCCATTGCTCGAACTGAGCGCGGGTAAGCGCATGGCCGTTCCACGTCACGGTTTTTTTCTCGCTGAGTTCCTCCTTCAGCGCCCGCGCGCGGGAAAGCCCGGCGCCATGCGTGCCTAACTGCAAATGCTCGGCGATGAGGCGGTCGAAATCGTCGCCGCCCAGCTGGGTATCGCCGCCGGTCGCCAGCACCCGGAAAACGCCGCGATCCAGCTTCAGCAGGGAAATGTCGAACGTGCCGCCGCCGAGGTCATACACCGCGTAAACGCCCTCCGCGCCGTTATCCAGCCCGTAAGCCAGGGCCGCCGCCGTCGGCTCGTTGAGCAGGCGCAGCACGGTGAATCCCGCCAGCTCCGCGGCGTGGCGCGTGGCCAGGCGCGCCGTATCGTCGAAATAAGCGGGCACGGTGATCACCGCGCGCGTGGCATCCTGTTGCAGCGCCTCTTCCGCCAGCCGCTTCACCGCGCGGAGAATATCGGCGGAAGCCTCCACCGGCGTCACCTTTTTAGTTCCCGCCTCCAGCAGGCGCGCGGCGTCATGCATGAAGCGCTTCACCGAGGCAAGCGCGCCCGTCTCATTCGCCTCGAAGCGCGCTCGCGCTTCCCACCCGGCTCCGGCCCGCCCGTTTGCGCCGTAATGCACCACCGAAGGCAGAAGGGCGCGCCCGGAGGCGTCGCGCAGCACGCGCACGCCCGCCGCATCGGCAATGGCGGCCACGGAATGAGTGGTGCCCAGATCAATGCCAATGGCGGCGCCCCCGGCGGGAGGCGTTGCCGCCTCCCCGGGTTCGTGAATCTGCAGAAGGTTCATGGCAGGTGGGCCTTGCGCTGGATGTCGTCCAGTAATTTTTCCATATAGCTGAGTTTCAGCGCCGCCTGCGCCGCCGTCTCCCATTGGGCTTCATTGCAGGCATGTTCCAGATTCGCCAGGCAGGTTTCGCGCGCTTGAAATGCCTTGCGGTATAGTTGCTCCACGGCTCCGCGGTCTTCCGCCTCTTCCAGGGCCTCGCGCCATTCCATGCATTCGGCCAGCATGCCCGGGTCGGGTTTCACCGTGTCGCGCTCGGCGCCTACGGTGATGCCCTGAAGATGAAGCAGGTGCTGCGCGCGGGAGAGCGGATTTTTCAGCGTGTCATACGCGCGGTTGATGTCGATGGATTGCTGGAGGTTGTGCTGGCGGTCCATC
>JAFATP010000112.1 GCA_019243895.1 Alphaproteobacteria bacterium | reverse complement strand
CGTTAATCTTTTTTGATTCAGGGTCTTGCCTGTCTTTAGTGACGTCGAAGGATGCCTGGGCATCCACTACTCCCTGATGCGCCGCCTGCCACGCCGCGAATGTTTTTAAGTCGGGGTTGGCATTCGCCTGGGCGGCGGGCTTATCGGGCCGGGAATCAGGCTGAGGAGAAGGAAAGGCATCGCTCAACAGCTTCTCCCGCGTGGCTTGCAGTCGGGCCGCCGCATCTTTGTCTTGCGTGCTTTCGGTGTCCTGGAGTTTTTTCCATGCCTCATCGGCGGCTTTCACCTTCGCCGGGTCGGGCGGGGAGACGGCCTCTTTCGGCGTCTCCTTCGGCGCCTCGGGCTGCTTGGCGGCGTCGATTTGAGCGCGGAATGCGTCATAATCGGGATCCGGGACCACCTTCGAATCCGGGACCGCCTTCGTAAATAAGAGCGGGGACGGTTCTTCTTTTGGCTTCGCTAACGCGATATATTTCAGCTCTGGCTCGAGCGTAGGCTTTACAATCATCCTCAATTCTGGTTGGGGGCCTTTTTCCGGTGGCGCAGTATAACCTTTATACGCAAGAGTATCAGGCTCCTTGGTTTCCTTTTTATCGCCGCCGGAAAGTAATAAGCTGGCCAGCATCTCTCCTATCTTGGCCCAGAAACCTTCGTCTTTACCTAGCGTAGTATCCTTGCTCTTTGCTGCAAGCGCCTCCCGTCTTAAATCCCGTTCAGCCTCATCTGTTTTTGTATCAAGTGCCATTTGCGGTCGTGCTCCTGTCGTGAATTAACTACGCCCAGCATATCTCACCAATATGAAACATTTATGACGGAAAAGCATTTTTCTTCATAAAATCGCGCGCGGGGTGTTGCCAGCGGCGAAAACGCCCATATATATACGAAAGCATAACGCCACTCTTTCGCAGTAAAGGGAGAATAAAAATGAGCAAAGTCATAGGCATAGATTTGGGGACCACCAATTCCTGCGTCGCCATCATGGAAGCGGGGAAGGTGAAAGTCATTCACAGCCAGGAAGGCCGCAACGTGGTGCCTTCCATCGTGGCCTTTACCGAATCCGGCGAGCGGCTGGTGGGCGACCCGGCCAAGCGGCAGGCCGTCACCAACCCGGAAAACACCATTTTCGCCGTTAAGCGCTTGATAGGACGCAAGTTTTCAGACCCCATCGTCAAAAAGGACATGGGGCTGGTGCCGTATAAAATCGTGCAGGGCGATAATGGCGACGCCTGGGTGGAGGTGCGCGGGGAGAAATATTCCCCCAGCCAGATTTCCGCCTTCATCCTCGGTAAAATGAAGGAAATCGCCGAATCATATCTCGGCGAGAAGGTGACGCAGGCCGTCATCACCGTGCCGGCGTATTTCAATGACGCGCAACGCCAGGCCACTAAGGATGCCGGGCGCATCGCCGGGCTGGAGGTGCTGCGCATCATCAATGAGCCGACGGCGGCGGCGCTGGCGTACGGGCTGGACAAGAAATCCGGCGAAACCATCTCGGTGTATGATCTGGGCGGCGGCACGTTTGACGTGTCCATCCTGGAGATCGGCGACGGCGTGTTCGAGGTGAAAGCCACCAACGGCGATACGTTCCTGGGCGGCGAGGATTTCGATATGCGCGTGCTGGATTTTCTGGCCGAGGAATTCAAGCGCGACCAGGGCATCGACCTGCGCAAAGACCGCCTGGCGCTGCAACGCCTGAAGGAAGCGGCGGAGAAAGCCAAGATCGAGCTTTCCTCCTCGATGCAGACGGAAGTGAACCTGCCGTTCATCACGGCGGACGCCAGCGGCCCGAAGCATTTGCTGATCAAGCTCACCCGCGCCAAGCTGGAAAGCCTGGTTGATGATTTGATCCAGCGCACCGTGGAACCGTGCAAGAAAGCCCTGGCCGATGCCGGCGTCAGCGCTTCGGCGATTAACGAGGTGGTGCTGGTGGGCGGCATGACGCGCATGCCCAGGGTGATCGATACGGTGAAGAATTTCTTCGGGCGCGAACCGCATAAGGGCGTGAACCCGGATGAGGTGGTGGCGATGGGCGCGGCCATCCAGGCCGCCGTGCTGAAGGGCGAGGTGAAAGACGTGCTGCTGCTGGACGTGACGCCGCTTTCACTCGGCATCGAGACGCTGGGCGGCGTGTTCACGCGGCTGATCGACCGCAACACCACCATCCCCACCAAGAAATCGCAGGTGTTCTCCACCGCCGACGACAACCAGACGGCGGTGACTATTAAAGTCTATCAGGGCGAGCGCGAGATGGCGGCCGACAATAAGCTGCTCGGCCAGTTCGACCTGGTGGGCCTGCCGCCGGCTCCCCGCGGCATGCCGCAGGTGGAGGTGACGTTCGACATCGACGCCAACGGCATTGTCAGCGTTTCGGCCAAGGACAAGGCCACCGGCAAGGAGCAGCAAATTCGCATCCAGGCTTCCGGCGGGCTCTCCGAACAGGAGATTCAGCGCATGGTGAAAGACGCCGAGGCGCATGCCGGGGAGGATAAGAAGCGCCGCGAGCTGGTGGAGCATAAGAACCGCGCCGAATCGCTGATCCATGAGGTTGAGAAAAACCTGAAGGAGCACGGCGAGAAACTGCCGGAGCCAGACCGCGCCGCCATCGAATCGGCTCTTCAGGAGCTGAAAGACGCCGCAGCGAGCGACGACGCCTCGCGCATCGAGCAGAAAACGCAAGGCCTGGCGCAGGCCTCGATGAAGCTGGGCGAAGCGGTGTATAAGGCGCAAGCCGAGCAGCAGGGCGCCAGCGGCGGCGCTACGGGCGGCGGCGAGGATACCACCGCTTCCGGTGCCGCGGGCGGCAGCGAAAACGTGGTGGATGCCGAGTTCGAGGAAGTGGACGAAAGCAAGCGCAAGCAGGGGTAGGTTTTAGGTTACAGGTTGCAGGTTTCAGCAGTATAAGGATCCAGCCTTAGCTGTACCTGCAATCTGTAACCTCAACTAAAAGTCGCCATGTCCAAACAGGATTATTACGAACTCCTTGGCGTTGCCCGCAACGCCTCGCCGGAAGAGAT
>JAFATP010000093.1 GCA_019243895.1 Alphaproteobacteria bacterium | reverse complement strand
CGGACGTGCTGGCTCCCGAGGTCCCGCTGCTGGTGCCGCTACTGGTGCCGGTGGAAGTGCCGGTGGAGGTACCGGTGCTGGTGCCTGTGGACGTGCCGGTGCTGGTGCCGGTTGAGGTACTGGTGGAAGTACTGGTGCCGCTGCCTTTCGTGTCGTTCTTCATGTCCGCCCAAACGGCATAGCGCACCAGATCGTGGAATAGCTTGGTCCATTGCTTCTGCACATACACAGGTATATAAGGCGTGGGCGACGCATTCGAGTCACAGTGACAGTTAAGCAACTCGTCGCTACTGATGGCTGAGCCCTGACGCCGTGTCGTTCCGTTGCCGGTATAGGCTCCATGACCTTCCGGGCCCAAGTTTACCAGCGCATATAGCGCCTGCATCGTGCGCGGATTATTTTTATCATCCCGCACTGTGATGCTGCCGGGTATGGTGCTGCCGGAGGCGTATTGCTTGGCCACTCCCGGCACCGTCATGCGCTTGTCCACCGCGTAAAACAGATACCCGTTCTTCCACGGGCTTTCAGCAAACTCGGGATCGATCTTCATGGTTTTGTACGGCAGCAGCCCCTCCGCCGTGTTGACGCCGTCCGTCGCCAATCCCGCCGCCGCGCAATTGGCCACACCGAAATTGGGGTCGGTAGAGGGAAGCTTGGGATCCGAGGGGCAGGGCAGCGCATCATGCGAATTAAGATAATTCTGCAGCATCTGCTGGATGTAATCCAGCCTGGCATTGCTCTCGTCGATGTGCTGGCGCTCCAGCATCGACACCAGGAAGTTCACGCCACCCGCCGTCACCAGCGAGATGATCACCAGCACGATCGCGAGTTCGATCAGCGTGAATGCGCGGCTGCCCCGGATCATCCCTGTGCCCCCCCCAATGCGCCCGCAGCATAAAGAGCCCTAATTACAGATGCAATATTCTTCCATACGCATCAAGCACCGCCTCATGCATCATTTCGGAAAGCGTCGGATGGGGGAAGATGGTTTCCATCAGCTCGCCCTCGGTGAGTTCCCCCGTTTTGGCGATGGCATATCCCTGAATCAGCTCGGTCACTTCCGTACCTGCCATGTGCGCGCCCAGAAGCTCTCCTGTTTTGGCGTCGAACAGCACTTTCACCAACCCTTCCGGCTCGCCGAGCGCAATCGCCTTGCCGTTGCCGATGAAAGAGAAGCGCCCCACCCTCACCTCGCGGCCCTTTTCCTTCGCCGCCTTTTCGGTAAGCCCCACGCTGGCCACTTGCGGATGGGAATAAGTGCAACCGGGAATATTCTGGGTCTTCATGGGGTGCACGCTTTTGACGCCGGCGATTTTCTCCACGCAGATAATCCCTTCATGACTGGCCTTATGCGCCAGCCACGGCGGTCCCGCCACATCGCCGATGGCATACACGCCCGGTTCGCCGGTTTCGCACCATTGGTTGATCACGATATGCGTTTTTTCCACTCTCACTTTGGTATTTTCCAGGCCGATATTCTCCACATTGCCGACAATGCCCACGGCAACGATCACCCGGTCAACAGTCAGTTCACTCACTTTGCCGTTCTGCTCAATGCTGGCGGTAACATTGTTCTTCCCTTTCTTGAGCGATTTCACCGTTGTCTGCGTGAGAATTTTCATGCCCTGTTTTTCAAACGCCTTATGCGCGAACTTGGAAATCTCCTCATCCTCCACCGGCAGAATACGCTCCAGCACCTCCACCACTGTCACTTCCGCGCCGAGCGCGCGGTAAAAACTCGCGAACTCGATGCCGATGGCGCCCGAGCCGATCACCAGCAGCGATTTGGGCATGGCGGGCGGGACCATGGCTTCCTTATAGCTCCACACCAGCGCGCCGTCCGGCTCCAGTCCGGGCAGCGCCCGCGCGCGCGCGCCGGTGGCCAGCACAATATGCTTGGCGGTAATGGTATCGATAGCCTTACCGTCTTTCTCTACGCTCACCTTGCCTTTTCCCGCCAGCTTGCCATGCCCGGAAAATACCGTCACCTTATGCTTCTTCATCAGCATGGTCACCCCTTTGGAAAGCTGGGAGGCGACGGCGCGCGAACGTTCAACCACTTTCTGAATATCGAAGGATATACCGTTGCATTTCAATCCAAATTCTTCGGCGCGCTGCATCAGGTGATAGAGTTCGGAAGTGCGCAGCAGCGCCTTGGTGGGAATGCACCCCCAGTTAAGGCAGATGCCGCCCATCTGATCCCGCTCCACCAGCGCCACCTTCATGCCCAGCTGCGCGGCGCGTATGGCGGTCACATATCCTCCCGGCCCGCCGCCGAGAATGCAAATGTCAAAGTTCTGTTCCATATTTCTCCTTCAGTATCTTACGCGCCGCTTGAACCAGTTCCGCCAGATCGTCTTGCACTGTCTTCCAAACTTCCTCTTGCTCCAAATCGCCTAGATACTCATGTACCAGAATATTGCGCAAGCCACGAATCTTATGCCAAGGGATGTCATAGCGGCGTGGCTTCTTTTAGCACCTGCTCTCTGATAACCCAGTGCAATCCCTTCTCCGTCACCACATCCACCCTGCGGTGGAGAAAATCTTCCATATCGGCCAGGAATCCGCCCATCGCCATTAGCCCTGCCCCGGGCTCCAGCGAAACCAATAAATCTATATCGCTGTCTTCCCGGTCTTCTCCACGGGCCACCGATCCGAACACGCGCACATCCTTCACGCCATATGCGGCGGCAAGCGCGAGAATTTTGTCGCGGCTGGCGTGGAGAGTGGCAAGGAGGGGCATGACGCTCAACCTACACCAGCAGCAGCGCCGGGCTTTCCACATATCCTTTGAGGGCCTGCAGCAGCTGCGCCCCCAGCGCGCCGTCCACCACGCGGTGATCCACGGAAAGCGTGCAATCCATCATCTGGCGGATCGTCACCTGGCCGCCGCGCACCACGGCGCGCTCCTCTCCCGCGCCCACCGCCAGGATCGCGCCCTGAGGCGGGTTGATGATGGCGGAGAAAGTCTTTACGCCATACATGCCCAGATTGGAGATGGAAAACCCGCCGCCCTGGAATTCTTCCGGCTTCAGCTTGTTTTCGCGCGCGCGCGCCGCTAGATCCTTCATTTCGGAGGAAATCTGCATCACGCTTTTCTGGTCAGCGTTTTTCACGATGGGCGTGATCAGCCCGCCCTCGATGGCCACCGCCACCGAAATATCGACATTGGTGTATTGCAGAACCGCCTCGTCGCTCCAGGAGGCGTTGGCGGCGGGAATATCGCGCAAGGCCAGCGCCGCCGCCTTGATCACGAGATCGTTCACTGAAAGCTTATAAGCGGGTTTGCCGCCAGCTTTTGGACTGTCCCCGCTGCGCGCCTTCGGCTGCTCGCCTGGGACGCCGCGCACGGCTGCCCCCGCGTTCTTCTCCGCCGCTTCGTTCAGTTGTTTGCGCAAATCCAGCAGCCGGTCGAGCTCGCATTCCACCGTGAGATAGAAATGCGGCACTTGCGATTTGGATTCGGTGAGCCTGCGCGCAATCACCTTGCGCATATTGTTATTAGGAATCTTGGTGAATTCTTGCGGGTTGCGCCGCACCGCGCCCCTGCCTGCTCCGCCGGAGGCAAGGAACGACTCCACATCCGCCTTCACCACTCGCCCGTGCGGGCCGCTGCCGGAAATCTCCGCCAGGCTCACGCCCTCCGCCGCCGCGATGCGCTTTGCCAGCGGCGAAGCAGGCACGCGGCCCGAGCGCGCGGATTCAGGATTCGGCATCCGGGATTCAGGCGAAGGTGCGGTCGGCGGCGTGGGAGCCTGAGGCGGCGCTTCCTTTTTCCCTGAATCCTGGATCCCGGATGCTGAATCCTTCGGCTTATAATCCGCCAGCGCCGCCTTATCCTCGCCTTCTGCCAGCAGCAGCGCCACCGGCGCGTTCACCTTCACCCCTTCCGTGCCGGCAGGCACCAGAATCCGGCCCAGCACGCCCTCGTCCACCGCCTCCACTTCCATCGTCGCCTTGTCGGTTTCGATTTCGGCGATCACCTGGCCGGATTTAATCTTATCGCCTTCCTTCACCAGCCACTTGGCGAGATTGCCCTCCGTCATGGTCGGCGAAAGCGCGGGCATTAGGATTTCGATGGGCATTCACTCTCTCCCTATGGTTCCTGCGCAGGAACGTGATTGCAACGTCATTTGGATACCCGCTTTGGTGGGTATGACAAGCAAAATTTACCGCCGCACCACCAGCGTGCGGGCGATCATATCATGCAGCCCCTGCTTGCGCCTGGTGAACGCCACCATCAGGAATCCGATGCCCAGAATAAACGTGGATAAGATCTTCGACCAATAGCGCGCGTTGGCCTTGCCAAAGCCGATGCGGTTGCCTTCTTCATCGGTCACCGCCAGCCGCAGGGCTTTTTTGCCGAGAGTGGCCTGCCACGCCGAGGATTCCAGCAAAGTGAAATAAAGCCAGTAGGTGAAAAAGCTCCACCAGCCCCCGGTGTTGCAGGCATAGCCGGCAGCCTGGCTCCAATGTTGATTCTGGTAAGTCCAGCGCTGCATAGTGCCGCAGCGCAGCGGTGTACCATAAAATAAGGTATCGATAAGCACATCGACGGCAGTCAGAACGAGAGTGTCAAGAATAATCGCCGCGACCCGCCGCCAGAATCCCGCATATGGCATGATGGCTCTCCTTTATATTACGTGGTGCGGTAACACACCGCCTTGACGGCTTCAATAATGTTTGCCGCCTGCGGCAGCGCCAGCTTTTCCAGGTTAGCCGCATAAGGCAGCGGCACGTCGGCGCCCGTCACGCGCATCACCGGCGCATCCAGGTCATCAAACGCGTGCTCCATGATGGCGGCGGCGATTTCCGAGCCGATGCCCGCCAGCGGCCAGCCTTCCTCCACTGAGACAATGCGGTTGGTCTTGCGCACGGATTCGGCCACCGTTTCCACGTCCAGCGGGCGCAGGCTGCGCAGATCGATCACCTCGGCCTCGATGCCTTCCCTGCTCAGCGCCTCCGCCGCCGCCAGCGCCTTGCCCACCATGATGGAAAACGCCACGATGGTCACGTCCGCCCCTTCGCGCATCACCGCCGCCTTGCCGATGGGCAAGGTAAAATCCGTATCTTCCGGCACCTCGAAGCTCTGCCCGTAAAGAATTTCGTTTTCGAGAAAGATCACCGGGTTCGGGTCACGAATGGCGGATTTAAGCAACCCTTTGGCGCTTGCCGCATCATACGGCGCCACCACCTTCAATCCCGGCACATGCGCATACCAGCTGGCGTAACATTGCGAATGCTGCGCCGCCACGCGGCTGGCCGCGCCGTTGGGCCCGCGGAACACCACGGGGCAGATGATCTGCCCGCCGCTCATATAGCGGGTCTTGGCGGCGGAGTTGATAAGCTGATCCATCGCCTGCATGGCGAAATTCCACGTCATGAATTCCACGATGGGCTTCAGACCCGCCATCGCTGCGCCCACGCCCAGCCCGGCAAACCCGTGCTCGGTGATGGGCGTATCCACCACGCGGCGCGCGCCGAACTCCTGCAGCAGCCCCTGCGTCACCTTGTACGCACCCTGGTATTCCGCCACTTCCTCGCCCATGACGAATACGGCTCCGTCGGCGCGCATCTCTTCGGCCATGGCGTCTCTTAAGGCTTCTCGAACGGTTTGTTGCATATTAGGTTACAGCTATTAAGGTTACGGGTTAAAGCTAATGGAGATCGGTATATTCAGCAGAATATGTTTCGTGCGCCTCCTGCTCGGCACAATAATTTCCTTTTAAACTATCGCGTAAACCAAACAGCATACGCGTCACCTCGTTGCATTGATTAAGTAACTGCGCAGCAATAACGTCGGTAATAAACCCCAGCCGTTGCGACAGAATAATGTGCGTTTCAAGCTCCGCCAACGATCCTCGCGCTACATTCAGATGATAAGTAAAGTCCTTTTCCGAATGCCGTGACCGCCCTTCGGCAATATTGGAAGGAACAGAATGCGCGCATCGCTGCATCTGAGAAACAAGCACGTAACGCTGGCTTCCTGGAAACTGCTCCGTAGCCCCGAAGATATTTTCAGCCAGCTGCATCTCCTTCTGCCACACCAGCAAATCCCCATAATTTTGCACCATAAGCTGTAACCTATAACCTTATAGCTGTAACCCGTCGCTACCCCACCACATCCGTCCATAATTCGCTGTCGTCCGGCTCCGGCGATTCCTGCGCGAACTGGGCGGCGTCGGCGACGATCTGCTTTATTTCCTGGTCGATTTTCTTCAGCTGCTCCTCGCCCGTCTGCTGCGCCATCAATTTCTGCTTCAGCCCTTCGATGGGATCGCGATGCTCCTTATAATCCTCCACCTCCTCGCGGGAGCGGTATTTCGCCGGGTCAGACATGGAGTGACCGCGATAGCGATAGGTCTTCATTTCCAGCAGCATCGGCCCGCCTCCGGCGCGCACGTGCTCCACCGCCTTCAGCCCCGCCTCGCGCACCGCCAGCACGTCCATGCC